>JANNLB010000151.1:0-3289 GCA_031396605.1 Geobacter sp.
CGAGTTCACGTCTGCCATGGCCTGCATGCCGCGTTTGGTGGCGCGACGCGCGAGGGCGCGGAAGCCGAGGGCAATGCCGAAAACCACAGGCAGGAAACTGACCATCAACAGGGCCATATGCCACTCGGTGCGAAATAGAATCACGCCCAGCAAAATAGCCTGAAAGATTTGTGCCACGAGGTCGGTGATGATGACGACCAATTGACCGAAGTCATTCGTGTCCGAGGTGATGCGGCTGACGATGCGTCCCGAGGAGAATTGGTCGTAGAACGACAGGTCGTGATCCGCCGCGGCGCGGAAGGCGCGCGTGCGCAGTTCGAGCACGATATCGCCGACCGCGCGCACGGTGAGACTGCGCCGCGCCCAGTTGAGTCCCCAGTTGCTGACGCCAATGAAGAGCTTGGCGAGGCCCACAAGTTGAATTGCGCTGAGCGAGGGACGCGTACCGAGCAAGTCCACGACGCGGCCGACGAGCACTGGCATTGCCGCGCCCAGCGCGGAAAGGGCAATGACCAGCACCGCGACGATACTCAGTCGCGCGATCTGCGGTTTGAAATATTCCGCGATGCGGCGCACCAACACGCGGTCGGTGTATTGACGGTCGTACTTTTCGTTGTTGAGTCCGGCGAAGAAGGCCATGTTGGTTAGATGGTTACCTAGTTAGGTAGTTTGATAGTTGGGTGGGAATGAAATTCGATATTCGATAAGCGATACTCGATATTTGATATTCGGCTTCGAATTTCGAATATCGAATATCGGCTTCGAATTTCGAATATCGAATATCGGCTCCTTGCTAATCCCTAAATATCCTCGAATACGCTTCGGATGTCTTCATCAATTCATCATGTGTGCCAATCGCGGCGACGCGGCCTTTGCGCAGGACGAGAATCAGGTCTGCCCAGCGGATCTGGGACAGGCGATGCGTGATGATGAAGGTGGTGCGCCCGCAAGGTTGCCAAGGCCCAGTCAATCAAGGGCGGTTTGCGCTTTATCGTGGTGTTGACGCCCTGTCTGGACGGGTGGGGAATACCAGACAACGCCGGTCCCAAGACATCGCGGTTGGCAGTCGAATCGGGAGTATTCCCTCTCTATGAAGTGGAAAACGGGGATAGATACACCCTGAACTATGGCCCCAACGGGGTTCCCGTTACCGGTTATACGGCCATTCAGAAGCGTTATCGCCACCTCTCTCAGGCGGACATTGTTTATCTCCAGGAAGAGGTTGATAGAAACTGGGGGAGACTGCAGGCAAAGATGCAGCATTGCACGGCCACTTGAATTGAGAAAGGAGGATTTGGTGCTGGAGATTGTTGGTGCATTACCATTGATAGAAAGGAGAATTTATTTTGAACGTTAAAAAAATGGATCATTTGTGTATTGCAGTGAAGGATCTTGAAGCTGCCAGGAAAGTATGGGAACCCATTCTTGGCAAGTCACAGCCGGACGATCCCTATGAGGATGAACCGGAGAAAATCCGTGTTGCCCGTTACTGGGTTGGCGGTGTGGGCTTTGAACTGATGGAATCCACGACCCCTGACGGTCCCGTAGCCCAGTGGATCGAAAAACACGGCGAGGGGGTCATGCTGATCGCTTTCAATGTTGAAAATACCCGTGAAGCCGTTGTCGAGCTTGAAGCAAAAGAGTACCCGTTCATAAAAAATCCACATCCGATTGCCGGCGACATTACCGGTAAGGCTCGACCCTTTCGTGATTGTGAGTTTACCTTTATTCACCCCAAAAAAACGAATAGTGTCCTGGTCGAACTTATCGATTACAAATGGAAAGAACTCGAATAGGCAGCAGATCGGCAGAGGCTGTTGAGTGTTTTATGTTGTTTGGTGTTTGTAACGTTTCGGTAAAGAGGTAAAGAATGGCGTACGCAGAGACAGGGTTTGATCTGGAGATTGATCTATCCAGAGGAAGCATTGAGAGGGTAGCGACTGACCCAAGATTGACCAGGCAATATCTGGGTGGTCAGGGTACCGCCGCGAAGATACTATGGGACAGGGTTCCTCCTGAAACTGATCCGTTCTCTCCCGATAATCTGCTGATATTCAGCACCGGTCTTTTACACGGCACTCCCGTTATCGGCGCCAATCGTACCTCTGTTGATACCTTTTCTCCCCAGACAGGCCGTTATTCACATTCACTATTTGGAGGTTTTTTTGGACCGGAACTGAAATATGCCGGTTACGACAGAATCATCTTTCGCGGCAAGGCTTCCGGCCTGGTTTATTTGTACATAAACAATGACAAGGTAGAAATCCGAGATGCTTCCCATCTACAGGGGAAAGGCGCTTCGGAAACGGCTGAACAGATTAAAAAAGAGTTGAAGGATCCCAGAGTCCAAGTGGCCGCCATCGGCCTGGCCGGTGAAAACAGGGTCTATATGGCCTCCATCGAACACCATAACTCCAGCGCCTCTCGCGGGGTAGGGGTGATCATGGGAGACAAAAGAATAAAGGCTATAGCTGTTCGTGGCACAAAGGACATCAATGTTAATCGACCGGCAGAACTTTTTGAGATCTGCAGCCGAATGAACAAGGAAATACATGATAACCGCGATGCCGGGGATACCATGGCTCACGGTGAAGGTGACGAATTTCACGTTGATAACTTTGCTTGGGGCAATGCGCGTGCGCGGAGAGCCAATTTCTGGAACAAGGAACGTGAAGAGAGTTGGCTGGCTACTGAAGAGGAGTTGCGGATTCGCTGGACCGGTTGTTTTAACTGTCCGAAGGATTGTCATCAAGCGATCAACTACCCTGGACGGCGACCTTATTTTCAAAAATGCTACAGCAAACTCACCTATGCAATGGCTGCCTACGAAGAGCTCGATTTTGATTACAACATAATCGGCCTTACCCAGGAGTACGGGCTGGACGCATACTCGACACCGCAGGTTATGGCCTTCGCCGTTGAACTTTACGAAGCCGGTATTCTGACTGACGAGGACCTGCCGGATTTTCCACCCGACGGTGCGGGAAGATTTTTCTATCTACTTGAGAAAATTGTTCGGCGGGAGGGGGTTGGCGATATTTTAGCCAATGGCGTTTATGCGGCAGCACGGCAGATCGGTAACAGTGCGGAAGCATATGACCATAATACCATCAAAAAGTTTGAGCAGGTGCCTATCAAGCTGAATATGATCAACTACCCTTACTTTCTTATGTATGCCACCGGCGAAAAAATGAATATCACCCAAATTGAAGGGTCCTACCCTCAGGCACCTATTGCTGACAAGGAGGAGAGAAAGAAGTTTGTCGAAAGATGGGATGCAGCGCCTGAG
>JANNLB010000152.1:0-14826 GCA_031396605.1 Geobacter sp.
TAGGCCTCGCCGGCAGCATCATCGATGGTTCTGCCAAGGGTCGTGTATATACCGAAACCTTCGACATGGTACAGATGAGTGTGACCGCCGGATACGACCAGCGCCAGAAAAGGAAAGTCAACCGGCTGTTCAAGAAAGGAAGCGAACAGATGACCTTCTATATGATGCACGCCGACAAAAGGAATGTTTCGAGCGACAGCAATGGCTTTTGCTGCCGAAAATCCGACCAGAAGCGCCCCGGACAAACCAGGCCCACGAGTAACCGCGACCCCTTCAAGCGCTTCCATGCCGACGTCGGCATCCTTGAGAGCCTGACTGATAACCGGCGCCAGTGATTCCAGATGCTTTCGGGAAGCGATTTCCGGAACAACGCCGCCGTACGCCGCATGGATGGCAACCTGAGAAGAAATAACTGAGGAAAGGATTTCACGGCCGCCCTGTACAACTGCGGCGGCCGTTTCATCACAGGATGTTTCTATGGAGAGAAGAAGCATTCGGAAAAGCCTAGTAGTTTTGGTTACAGCAGATTGGCGGCCAGCTCGGCCAATTCGGAACGCTCGCCTTTAGTCAGTGTCACATGTGCGGCAATCCGTTGCCCCTTGAATTTTTCAACAAGGTAGGTCAGACCGTTGCTGGAGGAATCGACATACGGATTATCGATCTGGTACGGGTCACCGGTCAGAACGATCTTTGTTCCTTCACCGACCCTGGTGACAATCGTCTTGATTTCATGCGGTGTCAGGTTCTGGGCTTCATCTACAATCAGATACTGATTCGGAATCGAGCGGCCACGGATATAGGTCAGCGGTTCAATATCGAGGAGCCCCATCGCCATCAGCTCCTTGTAGCCTTTGCTGTGCCGTTTTTCAGACTCATGCCCGGAAATCAGCAATTCGACATTATCGAAGATCGGCTGCATCCAGGGGGTCAACTTTTCTTCAATGTCTCCCGGCAGGAAACCGAGATCTTTGCCCATAGGGAAAACCGGACGCGAAACCAGCAGACGATTGTAGATATTTTCCTCGGCTGTTTTATGAAGACCGGCGGCGATAGCAAGCAGCGTCTTTCCGGTTCCTGCCTTGCCTACCAGCGTTACCAGCTTTACACTGTCATCCATCAGAACGTCCAGAGCAAAGGATTGTTCCCGGTTGCGCGGGAAGAGACTCCAGATTCCCTCCTTCGGCACCTTGCGAACCGGAACAATACGGGAGTTGGCAGGGTCGTTGCGACAGATGGCGGAATGATTCGGGTTTGCGCTGTCTACAATTGTTATGAACTCGTTGGGAGCCATTTCAACCGGGGCTTCAAGCCATCCCTGGCCATAAAATCGATCAACGGCATCCGGCGGCACCTCGATCATACGGGTTCCGGAATACAGATCCTGAATATCGACTTTGTCCGACTCGTAGTCTTCCGCAATCAACCCTATGGCATCAGCCTTGATGCGCAGATTGGAATCTTTGGTCACAAAAATTGTTTCGGTGTCGGGAAAGCGATCGCGGACATCCTGTGCGACAGCGATTATCCGGTTATCGCCATTATCCACTCGCAGATCAACCGGCAGATTCTTGAAATATTTTTCAGCAAACATCTCGATCCGCAGCGTTCCGCCACCGGGCATGGTAACTCCAGCCGCCAGGGAACCTTTCTCACGCATTGAATCCAGTATCCGGGATACCATCCGGGCATTTCTGCCGGTTTCATTCATATCCTTTTTGAAGCGGTCAACCTCTTCAATAACGGTAATCGGAATTATTATGTTGTTGTCCTGAAATTTGAACAGAGACTGAGGATCGTGGAGTAATACGTTCGTATCGAGGATGAAATTCTTCATGAGTCCCTTTCTGGATCTGCAGGATAACGGCAGGGCGCCGGAGCAGAATAGTTATTTTTCAATAATTTGAACCGTAATTCCCTCAAGCTTACCGAGCAACTTGATCCAGACATCGCGATTACGGTATTTGGCATTAAGTACAACCTCGCCATCCTTGTTGATGGCTGAAAGAACACTTTCCGGAGAATCCTCAACGGAAAAATAGGTATAAATACCGGTCTTGTAGAGCTGTTCTTTGGTAAACGGCTTTTCGGGAGGGAGCGAGCAGGCCGCACAAAGGCAAAGAATCAGAAACAATGCTGACAACCATTTCATGTCGGAACTCCTATAGGGGGATTTTCATGCTGATTTTCGAATTTTGTCTACACATTGTACAACGGCATCAGAAAAGAAAGCAATCTCTTCGCGTGTCGTGAACCAGCCGGGGCTCACACGCACAGTACCTCCCGGAAAAGTGCCCAGGGTACGGTGAGCCAGGGGAGCACAATGCAGTCCGGCACGAACGGCGATATCATACCCATGATCAAGTTCTGCGGCAAGCAGTGCCGAATCAACACCGGCTGCGGTAAAGGAGAGTACCGAGCAACGGCAGGACGGGTCATTCGGGCCGTAGATTGTTATCCCGGGAATCTCTCTCAGTGCCTGTTCCGCCTGATTAAGCAGCGTATGCTCATGCTGAAATATCGCGGAAAGCCCCTGCTCACGTATAAACTCCATGCCGGCCTGCAATCCGGCAATGCCGGGGAGATTGTGGGTACCGGCCTCAAAACTGTCCGGCATGACCTGCGGCTGCTCTTCGGCTGTCGAATGGCTTCCGGTCCCCCCCTGAATAACAGGCGTGAGCGGCACGCGAGGCGCCACATACAGCAGTCCGGTTCCGCTCGGCCCGAGCAGACCTTTATGGCCGGGAACTGCCAGCAGGTCGATAGCAGACCTCTCCACGTCAATCGGCAGATACCCGGCCGACTGAGCCGCATCAACCAGAAACAGTGCTCCGATTTCGCGACAGAGTTCTCCGAGCCGTTGTATCGACTGAATCGCACCGCAGACATTGGAAACATGGCTGATTGCGATCAGGCGGGTATTCGCCCGTACTACCCGGTGCAGTTCTTCAACAGAGACCACTCCGTCAGGACCGGCCGACACGATAGACAGTTCAACACCCTTGTTTCGAAGTGCATACAAGGGGCGAAGTAGTGAATTATGCTCCATAGAGGTGGTAATAACATGGTCACCGGCGGCCAGAGTGCCCTGCAGCGCCAGATTAAGTGCGCCTGTGGCATTATGTGTAAAGATGATCCGCGCAGAATCGGAAATCGAAAAAAAACCGGCAGCTGTTTCGCGAGCCATAAAAAGAATGCGCCCCGCTTCCAGAGAACGGCGATATCCACCTCGACCAGGAGAAGCGCCAACTTCACGCATTGCATGAAGAACGGATGCGTAAACGTTATCCGGCTTTGGGTATGACGTGGCTGCGTTGTCGAGATACACAAGAAGTCCTTTATTCAGGGCATTAACGGGGGTTTTTCGTTCAGCCACGGAAAGAGATTGACAGCGCCGGTACTTTTATCACGAGTCGAGTCATGAATCTTTTGCCTGATCAGCATCTGATCTGCGCTCCCCCACCAGTTTTGCCGGGCACTGACGACCTCACGTCCGGCATTTAAAAGATTGAAGCCGCCGTTTGCACTGAAAGCATTATTCAATAGAAGTGCCCGGCCATCTTCAACCCGTACTGCATTCAAAAGGTTCTCGGCAAACAGGCAGCGTTGAATTTTAATGCGCGTACCGGAAAGATGCAGGGCTGTCTGCTTGTTGCGCTGAAAACGGGACATGACAATCTGCCCTTCCCCACCTTTGATTCGTGCTCCGAGAACATTACCGGAAAACTCGCCGCCGGTTATCTTGATCCGGCATTCCTCTGTTTCCAGCCCCGCTTGCATATTATTATTAAATTTGAATGATACCAGCACAACACCGGATTTGTTAAGCACGCCGCCACGCTGACAAGATGAGACCGTCGTATCCCTGCCATCAAATTCACTGTTGTAGATCTCTATTCCGGTTTCTGAATCCGAAATCGAGCCGCCGGTCATCTGTACATTTCCGTCATGTGACAGCAGAGCCGTCAAGGCCTGCACTATCGAAACAGCCTTCAAAGTTACCGTCGAAAACCTGACATCAATTCCGGTCTCTGCGTACTCGATGCGGCAGTGTTCGAGAATATTGCGTTTTTCAGTCGATAGAAGAACGACCCCCCCCCAGGATCCCCGTACGGGCCTGGATCGATCCGGCGTCAGCAATATTGGCCGTTCAGAGGTTCCCGTGGCCTGGAGACGACCGTGAACAACCAGGTTCGGTAATTGCTGAGAGGCAGAGACCGCAAAACGGACGACTGTTCCCGGATCGATACGCAACGTTGTCTGTGGCGCCACCACAACGGACCCGCGGACGAGTATTGAACCACGCCATGTTACATCCTCTGTCAGCACCGCCCCGTCATACACTGTTGTAACCTGTTCGGCAGCCGACGAGATTGTTGCTATGAAGAAAAAAAGAGATGCTGCAAAAAATGATTTCAATCGGGCACTCCTTACAGTTGTACCGAAACTATTATCATGATTCGTATAAACTGTAAATTCAATGTTATTTTTTCATTAACAAGTTAGAATTTATTTGATGCGTCGGTGCGGCGAAACTGATAACCTTATCTTGTTATTGAGCTTTTCAAGTCCTTTCAGGGTGTTATATTTTTATATAAAATATTTATTGACACCACATATATGTTGTGGTTTATTTCATCACCTTCCACAAAATATTGTGGTTTATTGATTTCAGACACCCTGCAAATAATTCGTTCAGAATCATCTTGTACGTACATATAATACCAATTTCAAATCAAAGATGAAATCAAGGCGGAGAGGATTGAGGCGACGAAGCGTACAGATAGTACGTTGAGGAGCCGAAGACGAGCCGACGAAGATAGCGTTTTGATTTGGAAATGGAATAAGGAGCTCCATCATGAAAAAAAGTATCGCGCCCGACACTATCCCCGGACTGACTAAAAATGCGGCAACCGTTTTGGAAAAACGTTATCTGCGCCGTAACGAAACCGGCAAGCCTCTTGAAACGCCGGCCGACATGTTTCGACGTGTAGCGGACACAATTGCGGCCGCCGATAAAACGTTTGACAAGAAAGCGGATATCAGGAGTGTATCAGACACTTTTTATCGCATGATGACCAATTTTGAGTTTCTCCCCAACTCGCCGACACTGATGAATGCCGGTCGGCCGCTGGGGCAGCTTTCAGCCTGCTTTGTTCTTCCGGTGGGCGACTCCATGGAAGAGATCTTTGACGCCGTTAAATACACCGCACTGATTCACAAGTCGGGAGGCGGCACCGGGTTTTCATTTTCCCGGCTGAGACCGGCCAACGACGTCGTCAGTACGACAACAGGCATATCGAGCGGGCCGCTTTCATTCATGCGTGTGTTTGATGTCGCCACGGAAACAATAAAGCAGGGTGGTACCAGACGTGGCGCAAACATGGCTATATTGCGGGTCGATCACCCCAATGTGATGGATTTCATCATGTGCAAGGCCGATCAGAAACAACTTAATAATTTCAACATATCAGTCGGCCTTACTGAAAAGTTCATGCAGGCTGTCGAGCGTGATGAGGAATACAATCTTGTAAATCCCCGAGACAAAAAAGTCTGCGGCAGCCTTAACGCCCGCAAAGTATTTCAGCGTATCGTCAAGCAGGCATGGGAAAACGGCGAACCGGGAATTATTTTTCTCGACCGTCTGAACCGGGATAACCCGACACCGCTTATCGGTGAGATAGAATCTACCAACCCCTGTGGTGAGCAGCCTCTTTTGCCATATGAATCCTGTAATCTTGGTTCTATCAACCTGGGTACTTTTATAAAAGATGGTGCGGTTGATTGGAAGAAACTGCGCGAGACCATACACAACGCTGTCCACTTTCTCGATAACGTCATTGAAGCCAACAATTACCCGCTGCAGCAGATCCATGACATGACTCACGCCAACCGCAAAATAGGGCTTGGTGTCATGGGCTGGGCCGACATGCTGATTCTTCTCGGTATTTCCTACTGTTCAGACGAAGCGGTAAAGCTCGGTAAAAAGGTGATGAAATTCATCAATGACGAAGGGCACCTGGCATCACAGGAACTGGGTAAAAAACGGGGTTCATTCCCTAACTTCAAAGGCTCGATTTTTGACAAAAAAGGAGCTGCCCCGCAACGGAATGCAACCGTCACTACAATCGCTCCAACCGGAACCATTTCGATCATCGCAAACGCGTCTTCCGGTGTTGAACCGCTATTTGCCGTTTCCTACATTCGCACCGTCATGGACAAGAATGTTCTGGTGGAGGTCAACCCGATTTTTGAGAAAATGGCAAAGGAGCGGGGTTTCTACTCGGAAGCCCTCATGAAGAAAATAGCCGAACATGGTACCGTCGCTGATATCGTTGAAATTCCGGCCGATATCCGGGCCGTGTTTGTGACCTCTCACGAAATTACCCCGGAATACCACATTCAGATGCAGTCCGCTTTCCAGCTCTACACCGACAATGCCGTTTCAAAAACGGTGAATTTTTCACATACCGCAACGATCGAGGATGTTGAAAAAGTGTACATGCTAGCCTACGAAACCGGCTGCAAGGGTGTCACCATTTATCGGGACGGCTCCCGGGACGAGCAGGTACTCTCGACCGGTAAAAAAGAAGAGCTGGCTGCTGTTGCCGCCACACCGGTCGAAGAGGAGAAGAAAGCTGTCAAACGGGAGCGGCCAAAAGCGCTTAAGGGAGCTACCCATCAGATGCAGACCGGTTGCGGCCCGCTCTATATAACGATCAACGAAGATAAAAACGGTTTGTTTGAACTTTTCACCACAATGGGCAAAGCGGGCGGATGCGCAGCATCCCAGAGTGAGGCAATCGGCCGCATGGTATCACTCGCCTGGCGCAGCGGCGTCCAGGCACGTCAGGTGGTGAAACAGCTTCAAGGGATCTCCTGCCACTGTCCGTCCGGTTTCGGCGATAACCGGGTCCTTTCCTGCGCTGATGCTGTTGGAAAAGCGATTTTGAATCATCTGATAGACGGCGGATATGATATCGAAAACGAGTCTCCGCGACACGAGCGGGGAGCCTGCCCCGAGTGCGGCGGCATCGTCGAGCACGAAGGCGGCTGCTCAGTCTGTCATGCCTGTGGTTATTCGGAGTGTGCGTAAACTTTTTTCACATGTTCCATTCTCACAGCTTGACAAACGGCAGCAGCATGTGGCATATGTGTCAAGTTAAACTTTTAATCACTACGGGGTTGTAGCTCAGTTGGTTAGAGTGCCAGCCTGTCACGCTGGAAGTCGCGGGTTCGAGCCCCGTCAACCCCGCCATAAATAAAAAGGCGCCTGCAAATGGCGCCTTTTTTTTGTTTTTATACAGCTGCTTCTTTATCTCAGACCAAAACGACCAAGAAGGATTCCCAGATATTTGTTCAACAGATTGTCACGTGAAAGAAAAGATATGACCGGAGGTTTTCTGGTCCCAATGGCATCGAGCATCCGCTCGATCTCAGGACTCCCCCCAAGCATCATCCCCTGCCTGAAGGTTTGTATTGCTTCATATGTTTTTCCTGCAACAAGATAAACTTTGCCGAAATAAAGGTAGTGGAGTGGATTGCCCGGATCGTGCTCAATCGCGGTGCGGCACAGTTCGAATGCCTGGGTGAGATGGCCGCGCTGCTTGGCGATACAGAACCCGAGACGTGAATGCCATAGTGGATCATTCCAGATACTGAGTGCCCGTTCCAGGCAGCCAAGAGCAGCCAGGACATTGTTCCGGTCAAGCTCTCGTTGTGCCTGATCGAATTCCTTTTGGGCAATGGCGCCCGTTTTTGGATCCATCTGAACCTCCAAGTTGACGAGCCGGTCGGCTTAATTCATTTTTCTATTTTCAGCCTTTTAATTTTCTCAACCAGCGTAGTCCGATTAATCCCCAAAAGAGCAGCAGCCTTTGCCTTGACCCCCCCTGCAGTTTCCAGTGCCTGTGTTATCAAAGAGTGCTCGACCCGTGTGATCGTTGCAACCATGTCTACCCCACCTCTCGACATATTAACATAAAGAGCTTCTCCAGCGGACTTTTCGCCAGCGATCTTGGCCGGAACATCCTCTAAAGTTATAACAGCCGCATCTGTCAAAACGATCATTCGCTCAACCAGATTTTCAAGTTCACGCACATTTCCGGGCCAGGAATACTGCTCCAACGCCTCAAGAGCCTGTTTGCTGATACTGCACGGCGCGCGCCCCATCAGGCGGCACTGCTTCTCCATAAAAAACGCTGTAAGGTACATAATGTCCTGTTGCCGTTCGCGCAGCGGAGGCAGATGAAGCGGAATGACATTCAGACGGTAGTAAAGGTCTTCTCTGAATTCGCCCCGCTGCACCATGTTTTCAAGATCAGAGTTTGTTGCAGAAATCACTCTGACATGTAGTTTTACTGTTTTGTTAGAACCTACTCTCTCTACTTCATGCTCCTGCAAAACCCGTAACAATTTTGCCTGGAGGTGAAGAGGCAGAGTGCCTATTTCATCAAGAAAAATAGTGCCATAATTGGCCGCTTCAAATTTTCCCGGTTTATCCTTGATAGCCCCGGTAAATGCCCCCCGGACGTGACCGAACAGTTCGCTTTCCAGCAAAGTTTCCGGAATGGCGCTGCAGTTTACCGCCACAAAAGGTCGATCTTTGCGACTGCCGTTATAGTGCAGCGCCTTGGCAACCAGTTCTTTGCCTGTTCCGGATTCCCCACTCACCAAAATCGCGGAGTCCGTTTTCACAATACGGTTCATACGCTCGAACACCAGATTCATGGCCGGCGAGTTACCGATAATATTATTGAATTCAAAGCGGCCCTTAAGCTGTCTGCGTAAATACACATTTTCAGACATCAGCTTCTGTTTTTCCAGAGCTTTTGAAACAACTATTTTCAGCTCATCAAAATCAATCGGTTTGGTAATGTAGTCGAAAGCCCCCTCTTTCATTGCCCTGACTGCTGTTTGAGCCGAAGCATGGCCGGTGACAACGATAACCTCTGTATCAGGAGAAACCTTACGCACATGCAGCAGGATATCGAGGCCGCTTTTATCAGGCAGGAACAGATCGGATACAACGACCTGATACTGTTCACGATCAATGAGATCAATCGCACTCGCACCGGTTGCAGCTGAAGTAACCTCGTAACCGACCGACCGCAACAGCATGGTCAAAGCTTCGCGACCGGAGTCATCATCGTCAATTACCAGAATTTTTATTATTTCATCCATAGGGGATCCTTGCCCTGATAAACAGGATAAGTGCGCTAACGGTCGATCATTCAGTAACAACGCGTATTGATTCCTGCAGTACGCTCAAAAGCGTCTCCAGCTCACTGTATGAGATTACCAGCGGCGGGAAAATGACGATTGTGTTTCCCAGAGGGCGGGAGAAAACCCCCCGCTTCCGCGCTTCAAGACATACTCGTATTCCGATCCTCTCCTCCCACGGATATGCAGCGCCGGAATCCTTGTTTTCAACCAGCTCGATCCCTGCAGCAAGACCGCACTGCCGTACATCGCCAACGTGGGGCATGAATTCGAAATCGCTCAGACGCTGCTTCAGCCAGATTATTTTGGGCTGAAGTTCTGCCAAAAGATTATCCTGTTGAAAAAGCTGCAGACTTTTTAATGCAACAGCGCAGGCTAACGGGTTCCCGGTAAAGGTATGACCATGGAAAAATGTCTTCAGTTCAGAATAAGAGCCGAGAAACGCAGAATAGACTTTATCAACCGTCACAGTTGCCGCCAAAGGAAGATACCCGGCGGCAATTCCCTTTGATATCGCCATGATATCCGGCACCACCCCTTCATGGTGGCAGGCAAACATTTCCCCGGTTCGGCCGAAACCGGTGGCAACTTCATCAGCGATCATCAATACATCGTATCTGTTGCACAACTCTCGAATCCGTTTTAAAAATCCCGGCGGCTGTACGATCATACCTCCGGCGCCCTGGAGTAGCGGCTCAATCACGAGCCCGGCCAGCAACCCGGCATTGCGTTCCATCAGCTCTTCGACTGCATCAACACACTCCATGCTGCAGGAGAGTCTGCTGCAGCCGAGCTCACAACGATAGCAATACGGCGCCGGGGCCTGCACCGTCTCAAACATGAGCGGCTTGAATGTTGCGTGGTAGATATCTATTCCGCCGACACTCACCGCACCAAGTGTATCACCATGGTAGGCATGCCGGAATGTTATGAATTTACTCCTTTCCCGGCGCCCGGCATGGACCTGATATTGATAGGCCATTTTGACAGCAACTTCCATGGCGGTTGAACCGTTATCCGAATAGAAAAAACGATCCAGCCCGGGAGGAGTAATTTCTGCCAGTCGAGCCGCCAGAATAATGCTCTGCTCACTGGCGAGCCCAAGCAGTGTAGAATGTTCAAGGCGGTCAACCTGGTCCTTCAGGGCGTCGTTCAGCTCCCGGCGGCAGTGACCGTGAACGTTTGTCCACATGGAGGCAACACCGTCAAGGTAGCGCTTTCCTTCCGTGTCAATCAGCCAGCACCCCTCTCCTTTTACAATAATAACCTGATCATCACGTTCCCACTCCTGCATCTGGGTAAACGGGTGCCAGACATGGCGTTTGTCCCACATTCGCAATTGTTCGGTCGTAACGGTACTGTTTCCGGACATGGCAGTATTCCCTTCATGCATGAGCAATCTTCATAATCACAAAAAAGACCCACCGGAACGTGTCCCGTGGGTCTTGTAACTACCTTGAATTCAGTATTTAAACAAGCCTGCCTCTGTAGAGCGGAAATTTCTTCATCAGGGAGTTTACCTGCACTTTTATCCCGGCAAGCTTCTGGTCATTGTCTATGCTGGCTACCGCATCAGCAATATAACCGGCTATCTGATCCATTTCAGCCTCTTTCAGTCCATGGGTGGTACAGGCCGGAGTTCCGATCCGGATTCCGGACGTAACAAACGGAGAACGGGTTTCAAACGGCACGGTGTTTTTATTGACGGTGATTCCGGCTTTGTCCAGCGCCTCCTCTGCGGCTTTGCCGGTGATTTCCGTCCCCGAAAAATTAATCAGCATGAGATGGTTATCGGTACCGCCGCTTGTCAGCTTGAAGCCGCGTTGAGTAAGTGCCTCTGCAAGCGCCCTGGCGTTCTTGACAATCTGCCGCTGATAGGTCATAAATTCGGGCTGCAGTGCCTCTTTGAATGCCACCGCCTTGGCAGCGATGACATGCATAAGCGGGCCTCCCTGAATACCGGGGAAAATCTGGGAATTTATCGCCTTGGCATATTCCTCACGACAAAGAATCATACCACCTCGTGGACCACGCAACGTTTTGTGGGTAGTCGTCGTAACAAACTCGGCGTAGGGAACCGGGCTGGGGTGAACTCCGGCAGCGACCAAACCGGCAATATGAGCCATATCGACCATGACCCGGGCGCCGACTTTATCGGCTATGGCACGAAAAGCGGGAAAATCAAGCGTTCGTGGATAAGCGCTGGCTCCAACCACTATCAATGCCGGTTTATGCTCCAGAGCCAGGCGTTCAACCTCGGCATAGTCAATTGTTTCGGTTTCAGGCGACACTCCGTAGGGAACGACATTGTAGAAACGGCCTGAAAAGTTAACCGGACTGCCATGAGTGAGATGTCCGCCATGCGAAAGGTTCATGCCGAGAATTGTGTCTCCCGGCTTGCAGGCGGCAAAATAGACCGCCATGTTCGCCTGGGAACCGGAGTGCGGCTGGACATTGGCATGATCTGCGCCAAAAAGCTCCCTGGCCCGGTCAATAGCAAGCTGCTCGACGACATCAACATGCTCGCAACCGCCATAATAACGCTTTCCGGGATAACCCTCGGCGTACTTGTTGGTCATTATCGAACCCTGTGCCTCCAGAACAGCTTCCGAAACAAAGTTTTCCGAGGCAATCAGCTCCAGATTAAATTCCTGACGCTCTGTTTCAAGGCGAATGGCATCAGCTACCTGAGGATCAAATGTGGAAAGGACGGACATGGGTTCTCCTTGTGACTAGTTCAGTGCTGCCATGAGTAAACAACAAGCGGGACACATACCGTAGCAGGTCCCGCCAGTCGATATTGAGATAATGTAAAAAACGTTATTGAGAGGAATACTTCTTTTCAAGAGCGGTGATCTTGTCCAGGCGAGCCTGATGACGACCACCTTCAAACGTTGCATCCAGCCAGGCTTCAACGAGGTCACAGGCCTTCTGCTCGTCAAGGACACGGCCGCCGAGAACAAGCACATTGGCGTTATTATGCTCCTTAGCCATGCGGGCCATAAAAACATCCGTTACCAGGGCAGCGCGAATTCCCGGGATCTTGTTGGCTGTGATCGACATGCCGATTCCGGTTCCGCAGATCAGAATCCCCGATTCCGCTTCTCCTGAAATCACCGACTCGGCAACTTTCTGCCCGAAATCGGGATAATCAACCGATGCTTCGCTATTGGTACCTGCATTTGTGACGTTAAAACCCCTGCGCTTCAGATAACTGTTCAGAGCAGTCTTAAGGACTAACCCTCCATGGTCGCTGCCGATAATGATCATTTTCAGTCCCCTCTTTTACAGCTTTTTAAACAGAAGGGTAGCATTCGTACCGCCAAAACCAAAGTTGTTGCTCAGGGCATATTCAATCTTTGCATCCCGTGCGGTATTCGGAACATAATCAAGATCGCATTCCGGGTCCGGATCAGTGTAATTGATAGTGGGAGGGACAACCCCCTTGTCCATTGCCATGAGGGTATACACTGTTTCTATGCCGCCTGCTGCTCCAAGAAGATGACCGGTCATGGATTTGGTTGACGAGACCATCATTTTCTTGGCGTGATCACCAAATACGCTCTTGATTGCCATTGTTTCGTACATGTCACCTATCGGTGTTGATGTGCCATGCGCGTTGATATAGGAGACCCGTTCCGAAGCAACTCCGGCATTTTTGAGCGCCATTTTCATGCATCGTGCGCCCCCTTCTCCTCCCGGCGCCGGTGCGGTCAGGTGATAGGCATCTCCCGTCAAGCCATACCCTACGATCTCGGCATAAATCCGTGCTCCCCGCGCCCGAGCGGATTCATACTCCTCGAGAATAACAATTCCGGCGCCTTCACCCATAACAAAGCCATCCCGGTTCATATCAAAGGGACGCGACGCCGCTGCAGGATCGTCATTTCTGTCTGAAAGCGCCTTCATGGCGGCAAATCCGCCAATGCCGAGCGGTGTGATGACCGACTCTGTTCCACCTGCAATCATGGCATCCGCATCACCTCTTTTGATAATATGATAGGCATCACCAATCGAATGGGTACTGGTTGCGCACGCAGAGACTGAAGAAAGATTCGGGCCTTTTGCGCCATATTTAATGGATATGTGGCCGGGAGCAAGATTGATGATCAGCATCGGGATAAAGAACGGAGAAATTTTCTTGGGGCCGCTTTCGCTCAGTAACGTATGATATTTTTCAATAGTCGGCAACCCGCCGAGACCGGCGCCAACCAGAACACCGACACGTTCGGCATTATCATCATTGATCACCAGACCGGAGTCTTCCATGGCATAGTGAGCTGCTGCCAGAGCGTACTGGATAAAAAGATCCATCTTCTTGATCTCTTTTTTATCAATGTACCGTTCCGCATCGAAATCGGAAACCTCCCCGGCAATCTTGACCGGCATATCGCTCGTATCAAAACGGGTAATCAAACCAATGCCTGACTTCCCGGCAATGAGCGCATTCCAGTTTTTATCATTCCCGCATCCAAGTGGCGATACAGCCCCAACACCAGTAATCACAACTCTTCTCATGATAAGTAGCTCCATATAACAGATGATTCTGTTACGGCAGAATGAAAAGAGAGGGGCTCTCGCCCCTCCCCGGTTGTATGATATCAGCTATGCTCGGTGATGTATTCGATAGCGTCATTCACCGTCTGAATTTTTTCGGCATCTTCATCCGGAATTTCGATATCGAATTCCTCTTCAAGAGCCATAACCAGTTCGACTGTGTCGAGAGAATCAGCTCCAAGGTCATCCATAAAAGAAGATTCCGTTAAAACCTGAGATTCTTCAACTCCGAGCTGCTCTGCAACAATTTCCTTCACCCGCTTTGCAATATCTGACATTTTTTACCTCCGTTTGATTTTAAACCTTTGCAGGTTTCGTGTGTAAAACTGTTTGCTTAATTAAGCATGAAATCTTCAAATGTCAACCGATATTTTTGCAAATAATTTAGCATTGCAACACTGGTACCCGTCATGCATCGTCATGTTACATGTACATGCCGCCGTTGACCGAGAGTACATGCCCGGTGATGTATCCTGCGGATTCAGAGGCCAGAAAAACAACGGCATTGGCAATATCTTCGGCGCTCCCCAACCGCTCCAGTGGTATCTGGGCAGTCAGTTCGGCACGAACCTTGTCCGAAAGAGCATCGGTCATGGCAGTTGCAATAAAGCCGGGGGCAACAGCGTTGACAGTGATGCTTCGTTTTGCCATCTCGCGGGCATTCGACTTGGTAAGTCCGATCAGACCGGCCTTACTGGCGCAGTAGTTGGCCTGACCGGCATTGCCCATCTGTCCGACGACCGAGCTGATGGCGATGATGCGCCCGCCGCGTTGCTTCAGCATCGGCCTGATGGCCGCCTGACACAACGTGAAGGCCGCCGTGAGGTTCGTGCCGATGACCTCGTCCCAGTCCGCGCGCTTCATGCGCAGCATCAACTGATCTCTTGTGATGCCGGCGTTGCTGACCAGGATATCGAGCCGGCCGTGCTTGTCGACGACGCCCTTGACCAGGGCGTCAACCGCGGCGGTATCCGTCACGTCGGCGCCGTAGGCTTCGGCCTTCCCGCCGGCGGCGGTGATCGCGGCCGCCGTCGCCTCGGCGTTGGTGCC
>JANNLB010000089.1:0-22671 GCA_031396605.1 Geobacter sp.
GTAATAAACAGTTGGACCAGAAACCCGGCCAGCAGGCTGACCAGGGCGGCTTCCAGCAGGATAATCCGCATGATGTGACTCTTCCTGAAACCGATGGCCCGAAAAACTCCGATTTCGGTAGTGCGCTCGTTGACACTCCCCATCATGGTGACGAAGACTATCAGCGAACCGATGAACACGACCACAGCGGCCATGGCGTAGGAAAATCGCTTGAACTGGTCTAGGGCCTTGAGACGCCCCTCCACCACCTGCTGAATAGCCGACACCTTGGCATCGGGGATTTTCTCGGCAATCTGGGTAACCATATCGCCGATGGGACAACCGGCGCAGAGTGCCGCCACCTCCGCCAGGGTTATTTTGCCTTCCTTGCCGAGCAGTTTCTGGGCCTTGGGTAAGCTGGCGAAGACAAGGGAATCATCCTGGGAGCCGGTCTGATCAAGAACACCGGCAACCTTGAAGGTTTCACCCTTGAGCTTTAGTTCATCCCCAGGATTAACGTTCAGTATTTTTGACGCATCGCTGCCGACAAGCAGCTCCATTTGATTTTTCGGAGTATCCCCGAAAACCTTCCACCACTGCTTCATCTTCAGTTCGCTGTCAAAATTTACTCCAACAAGCAAGACATCTCGGGTTCCCACCTTGAGCCCCCCTAGCACCTTTGGCGATATGGTGGAAATATTTTTATGGTTGGTTATGGTCTTGATCCTGGCAAGGTCAGCTTCCAGTATCTCACGCTGATCGAAGGTCACGCCACCAAGACTGATGCCGCCGTAGTTCATGGCAAGTCCGTTGCTTTGGGGTGTAATCAGTATATTAGCGCCAAACTCATCCATCTTGCGCTCAATATCGCTGGACATGGAGCGGGTCAGGGTCACCAGGGTTACGATGGTGGCGATCCCCACCATCAAACCGATGGTCAGGAAGGCCATCTTGGCCTTGCGCCGCTTCAAGTTGTTGATGGAAATGTTGTGTAGTTTCATCAGAAGTATCTCGCTCCGCCCTTGAGGTCATTAACCGAAACAGAAATGGTGGTGCCGTTCAGTTGATGGGGAAGGAAACCAGGATTGCAGCCGCCGGTGGCATTGGGGCCGAGGCGATTGATGGCAAACTTCTGGTTGCAGTTCTTGCAATTCATCTTGTCACCTTGCTGTTCGTAACCCTTCTTGTCGCGATAGCAGGAATCGCAGGCATCGAAAGCGGTTTTTACGCTGCCGTCAGCCGACTTGACGACAAAGAAGGCGATCTCTTTGCCGCCATCCTCCAATTTGTAGAAACGGGCCTTGCCGTCAGCCAGTTTTGCTACCGGCACCGTAACTGTTCCGTTGCTTACCTTCACCTTTTCGTACTTGCCCAGCGAGAAGGCAAATACACTGACTGCGCCAACCAACAGCGCCACCATAACTGCACCTGCCCATACGACCTGTTTCGTGCGATTTGTTGCCATTCTGATCTCCTTTAGTATGAGGCTCTTGCAAAAGTCTCTGTCATCCCCGGATGCCTTTATCGGGGATATGATTTATCAGGTAGTTATAACCAGATTACCGATCAGAAACACTTCGGGAATGACAGTTTTGGGATTTTGCAAGAAGCTCGTAAGTTAGAACTTATCCCGCTTATCGGGGTGTGTGAAATATTATTTGCCGGACCCACAGCCGCCCCCTTTGGTTCCGCACCCACCACAACCTCCAGAAGGCGAGGCATTCTTGCCAATATCCCTGCCGGTTATCTGTTTGAATTGCTCCGGTGTCAGTACCTGATGAACGTTGCTGCCGAAACCGGCGCCGCTGACCTTCTCGGCCAGAGCCTCCGGTTTGACTGTCTCCGTATCATAGCCCACGACCACCCAGCCCCCCTCAACGTCCACCTCGGTAGCCGCAACGCCTTTCAGCGTCTCAAGCGCCTTGGTGATCCTACTTGAACAGCTGCCGCAGGTCATGCCGGTTGTTCTAAGAATCGCGACCGAATCTGCGGTGGCCCCGATCCTGACGTTTATGGCAAGTATAGCCAGGAAAATGACCGCTATCAGAACAATCACGATGTTTAGTATCTTATTTTTCATATATATCACCCTCGGTTTTACGTACGCTGCCGCCATACTTTTCAAGTAGCATGCCAAACAGGATGATATTTATATCTATCCAATAACACTACTTTTATTTCTTTAACTGTTAGAGATCGGCACAACAATAAGTGGAATATCCAACTGGCGGTGTAGAATATTCTTACATGGGAATTATTAGAACTTGCGTCTCGCATCGCCATTAATGAGCCTTTTTATCTGCTCTGTGAATTCAGCATATTCAACCATCACCTTCCTGGCTCAACTCTTCCAATACCAATCACCCTACAACGGCTTGCAAACGACTTCGGCATAAAGTAAGAACATGAATTATCTACAAAAACCATAGATAATAAATTAATATCTTGCTATTCTTGATCTAAGTTGTTAATAACAGAAAATGCGGCATCGTTATTTCTCGATCAAGGGGGTAGTAAATGTTTAAGTGTCATGTGGGGCGGCTGGTATTAGTGATTGCGCTGTTATTGGGACTTGCAGCGATAGCTTCAGGGGCACAACAAAAACAGGGGTATAAAGGTTACTCACGCGGCAATGCTCTGATAACCGCCGGGGAGCTAAAACAACTCATTGATTCGAAGAACCCGCGATTGGTGGTAGTTGCCGCCGAAAACGAAATCGAGTACCGGTTGGGTCATATTCCCGGGTCACAAAAGGTTGATCGTCCCGAATATGAGGCGCCGCAGGAAACACAGGGGGGTATTACCGGCAATCTTATCGACGCAGCCGGCTTTACAAAGTTGGCCCAGCGCCTCGGCATTAACAAGGATTCCACAGTAGTCGTCTATGACACCAAGTACGATGCTACTCGGCTTTGGTGGGCTTTTTATTACTATGGCAAGACCGATGTGAGAGTGCTTGATGGTGGTATTAAGGCATGGAAAGGTAGCGGCTATGACACCGCACTTTTAGCCCCCGAAACAGCGAGTGCCGGTACTTTTATAGCGAAAATCGCATATCCGGGATTGCGGGTGGATACACCGGAAATTATTGCCCTGCAAAATGCCAGAAGTGGCCAGCTATGGGATAACCGTGATAAAAAGGAGTACTGCGGTGAGGAATTGAAAAAGGGAGCCTATCGGAAAGGCCGCATACCTTGGGGAAATCACGCAGATTGGTCGACTTTCAAGAAAAAGGAAAACGCAGCCGAATGGATATCTGCCGCCGACGCTCAGGCTTTGCTAAAAAAACACGCAGCAGATACAAACAAGGATCAGTACTTCTTCTGTCAATCAGGTGTGCGTTCAACTCAGGCGCTGTTCACCTTCTATCTCCTCGGTTGGTCGCTGGACAAGCTTCATAATTACGACAGCTCCTGGATCGGATGGTCCAAAGACCTGTCTCTGCCCATCGTGAGAGGGTGCAGTGTCGAACCGACCGTAGCGTTTGTACAATAGCAGCGTTCAATACACAGAAATTGGCAAATTGAAAGGTGATGATATCAGGCGAAAAAAGCAGGGTAACTGATCAGCAATTCAACGAATCATCTGCGCTCACATCCCGATAGCGGTCAGCAATCAACCGCAGCTCTTCAGGCGCTATCGCCATGAATCCTGGATAAGCATTTGGAACCGGGATGAATTGGATAAACGCTGATAAATCAAAAAGATAAAGGTGAATTATGTTTAGCCCATTGATAGAACGTCTTTTCAGATATAAAGGTTTGGTTTTATCCGTATTTATCCTATTCATCTGCGGTTAACTGCCGTTTTTAGTTTAGAACATGTACTGCGGCTTGAATAGAAACACAGCAATACCGTGAATCCCGGAAAGGATTACGAATATCACCGATGAGCAGAGATGGATTTTTAACCATAATGTTGCATTATCCTCTTGAGTTTTCAGAAAGGTGACATTCCGCACATGCATGGAAAGATATCGGTCCAGTACACCGCTCACCACGACACACCACATCGCCAGATTGGCAAAGCCGGCAATTCCGGACCAGGCAACGGTTGCGTGGACGAAAACCAGAAAGGCGCCGAGGAATCCAAGCACCATGTGCAGCATCAACCAGTGGCGCTTTTGCCCGACAAACTGCAAAGATTTCAGCCGGTTCCTGGGAACATAAACGACCACGGAAAAAAACGCCGATAGAGCGCCCAAAATGCCGAATTGCAAGCCGAACCCACTTCCCGGATGGGAGGTCGTATACAGGGCGACGAGCGACGTATATGTTTCCTCAAGCATCATTATTCACTCACATGCCCGGCATCCGCGTTCTCTTCCAGGTGTCCGTATAATGACACTGGGCGCATGGCTCATGCCCGTGGCGGTGGGGCTTGGTGTGGTCGGGCATGTCGCTATCCGGCTGCGCATGGCCGGGATGGATCGGCTGCCGATGGCACACGGAGCAGCGAGTGGCGTTCAGACTGTACACCGTTGAGGAGATATGACAATCGTTGCAGCGCAAGATATTATTGTGTGGACCGGTGAGGAAATAGAACCGGTGGTTAAATTGCGCGCCGCGCCACGACGAGGTGTTGTGGCAGACCCTGCAGTCGCCCGCAAGCCCTGCCGCCTGATGACCGGGGTTGCGTGAATTCAGGTAATTGGTCTGGTGACAGCGGTCGCATTGGGTCGGCGTATTGCGGTAGCTTCGCCCGACATGGCAGTTTTCGCAATTGACCGTACGGTGCCGCCCGTCAAGGATGAAGCCGGCCTGAACATGGAGGAAAACAGGAGGAATCCACCCGATAGCGGTGTGGCATTTACTGCAGTCGCCGCTCCCGAACTGATTGCGGTGCGGGTCGGCATGGCAACTTGCGCATTGCCTGTCGGCACCTGTAAAAACGCCGTTCTTGTGGCAATCAGTACAGGTAAGCCGGACGTGACGCCCCTGGAGGGGGAAAAGTCCGCCGGCATGGGAAGCCATATTCAGATCCCAGCTATTCTGCTTGTGACACTTGGTACACACGGCCCCCCTGAGTCCCTTGTGGGGATCCACGTGACATTCGGCGCAGCTGTCGTGTTTTCGTCCCCGAAAGATTCCCGCACTGTGGCATGCCTTGCACGGGGCATCCTTATGCGGTCCCTCCAGCTTGAACTTCGCCTTGTCGTGTTTGAAGGCGTCCGGGGTCCATTTTCCGGTCACGCTGTGGCATTCGCCGCAGACGACGGGTTCGAACTGTTTTTTGTGCGGCTCACTGTGACACTCGGCGCAGCTGTCATGTTTTCGTCCCCGAAAGATTCCCGCACTGTGGCACGCCTTGCACGGGGCATCCTTATGCGGCCCCTCCAGTTTGAACTTCGACTTGTCGTGTTTGAAGATGCTCGGTTGCCATGCTGCGAATGAATGGCAATCGGTGCAGAGGGATCCTTCGAATGCCTTATCATGCGGCTCTTTGTGACAAAACAGGCACGCCGCCTGAAGTTTCAGATAGCTTCCGGTTTTATGACATTTATTACATTCCAGAGCGGCATGTTTTCCGACAAGGAGAAATCCGGTGTTTTGATGGTCGAACGCGGGAGGCTTCAACAGCTCTTTTTTTACTATTCCGTACCCTCTTCCCTTGTGGTCGGTGTGGCACTCAAAGCACTTGCCGTGAACGGCGGCATGATATCCCTTTTTTGCAGCGATCCTCTCCCTGATTTCTTTGTGGCAATCAAGGCATTTTTCGTCTGGAACCCCTTTTCCTAAGGCATGACACTTCAGGCAGTCATCGTCATACTTCGCATGGAGTGCGGTCAGCGCGCCGGGACTGAGCATTGACGCCGGTGAAAAGGTCTCCGTCGAGGCTGCTGACGGCAGCAGTATTGACAGCGTCAGAAAAAAAGAGGTGAGGATATAAAAGCGCAGGGCCATGTTATGCTCCTATTGTTTTGGCGCTCCCCAAATGAGAGGGACCCCGTGATACGGGCAGAAGATGTAGTCGTCAGAAAATACGGCCTTATCTATCGGACAGACTCTCACGTCGCCAGCTGATGATTCAAACTGGATTTTCAGCAGGTCGCGGAGCTTGATCTTCAGTTCTTCGCTCTTGCCCTTCGCATTTAAAACGATGTAACTGAGGGTTCCTTTTTCGAAGTAACCGCTCGTCAAGAGTATTGCTCTGCCGTCCCGGTTAACCAGCGAAACAACGCCTGTTTCCGTAATAAGCTTCGAATGGGGATAAACATAGTCGACCCCGGATGTCAACAGGTTGAATTCTCTGAACTTTCCTACCTTGATTTTTATCTGGTCCGATCCAGCTAGTCCGGTTATGACATCATCTTTTTTCAGCGGATCAAGAAACTGCAGGACTTCGATACGGCGGCCGTCACGAGTGTACATGACTCCGCCCACGTAACTTCTCCCAAAAGCCTCTACAGTTGCCAGCAAAAGAAAGAACGTCAATACAGCCAAGATACATGCCGATTTGCTTGGGTGCTTCATATCTCCTCCGTTAAAATCTGCGATTGAGAGATACCAGGAAATTATGCCCGGTATTCCGTGTAAACGTCGAAACCGTATTCGGGTCCCGGATAAATCCCAGCCCCTCCGTCGTTCCATTGTAGAAATTCGCCTGCTGGTGTTCAAAATAACCTGCCAGATCGTACTTGTCGTTGATTAGGTAATTTATACCCATGGAATAAGATAGAAAAGCGGACTCGTTCTTGTCACCGAAGGTTTCCGCGGTATTTCTCTGGTATCGTGTGGAAAGAGTTGCGAGTAGTCGTTCAAAAAACTGCCTTGACAGGGAAACGGAATAGGAGTCGAAAAAGGCGTTGTAGTAATCCGTGGCCGAATAGGAAAGGTTTATGTTCGCGCCACTTCCCATGATATCAGGGAGATCTATCGATTCGGTATAGGCAAGGGACTCCCTGTGGTCCGATTCCCGGTGATTCAAGGCCAAGGAAGAGGTGCTGATGAAATTTCTCGAGAACACGTAATTGAGGCTCAACGAAGTCCCGTAGATGGGAGAAGTGTCGGTGGGGATGCCGGCCGATCCGACATAATAAAAGATGCCTCGGTACATCCTGCCGTCCCATGTTATCCGTAGATCTCTTATAGGCAGCCATGCCGCCTGGAGCGAATAGTTCGTAACGCCAATCCCCGGCTTGTCCAGAGTGAAGTCCGCTGTCACCAATTGGCGCATGGAAATCGTCTCCGTAAATGTCCCCCCAGCTTCCCATGCAAAATAGGCCCGGTCCGGGCGGCCTCTCAGGGAGTTGAAGACCAAGGCTTCGCGTGAGAAGAAACAGCTTTCGCTACTCTTCCACGCGGCATAGATTCCGGTGGTCAGTGCTTCCTTGCGGAAAGCAAAGTCAAAGGGGTCAGGCCTGAATCCCAAGAAAGCGCCCAAAGAGAAGCGCTCGTTCACACTGGAGTCGATCGTAGCACCGTCAAGCAGTTCGCCGGCAGCCTCGAAAAGATACTGCCTTCCTGCTGTAAGCGTATACCGCTGGGGGGTCAGTCTCCGCCGGTACCACGCTTCGGTTACATAATAGGCGGGGATGTTGCCGGCCAGGTCCTGGTTCGGCGAGTACCGCCAACGGCCTCTAAATGAAAAATCTTCCGCCCCTCTGGAGGCCAGAAGTGACAGATTGGTATCAAAAACCGTGTACTGCCGGTCGGAAAAAAACCCCTTCGAAGAATTCATTGAAAGGCCGAGCAGGCCGCTGATGTTGTGTCTGGGAGCGGCTTCGCTTTTGCCTGGATCTGAAACTGCTCTGATGCTCAGAGCCAGCACGGCGGGAGAAGACGGGAAGATCTCCGCTGCTCCACCCTCAACTGATCCGTCCGCAGCAGGGGTTTCATGATGAATGTCCGGCGTCGGGGAGGTAAGTTCAGCCTTCACCGCAGTGGCCGAAAAGAAGTATCCTAAAATGGTGGGCGCCAACGTAATGATGCAGCGAAAAATTTGAGCGACTACCGGGCGGTACCCATAGTTACCTCCCAAAGGCCACGGCGGTTTCAGCGGTTGCCGGGCTATTGCAGTAGACGACATTATCGAATTTCCCATGAGATCAAGTGGCTTTATATAACAATTTACTTTGTCCGCGGCAGTTCATACGCTTGTTACGGTATCGGACACAAGAGTATCAATCTGATGTTGGAGAACATTTCCATTCCCTGGCTATGAATGCAATCAGCGCCTTTTTCTGAAGTTCCCGGATTGATTCGCCAATAAACATGAATTGGTTTTGCAAGCGACGCATTTTCTTACCATGCCCTGCACCCGTTATGGAGTACTGGATCAGCTCATGCAGATCTTCTCCACTGACAAAGCCCAATGCGCCCGTCGGGCATTCACTACAGCACGCCGGGGAATTATGTTCCCGGCAACGGTCGCATTTTGCGATCTCCTTGACCGGTTGGTGGACGAGCCCATTGCCCGCATTTTGCCGGCAGTGGGCTTTCCTGGCCCGAATAGTATCGAACGGGCACGCCTTAGCGCACAACCCACATCCGACACACAACTCCTCGTTGATAATCACCCGAATGCCAGCTTTACGAATTGCGCCCCGTCTGCAGGCTGCAACACAACGCGGGTTACTACAGTTGTGGCAGACCGGCGCTATCCTGACGATACCGGTATCTATCCAGGGTTCGTCGAGCAGCCCCATGCGGCAGGCCCTGACGCACGCCTTGCAGCCGATACAGTCACTAACCTTGGCAACCAGTATTCCCTCACATCGCTCCCGCAGTACCTGTTCCTGCTCTTCCAAGTGTGTCAATGGCAAGGTTGTCTGCTGTTCGTCCGTAATTAAATTGATTTCCATACTGAGTCGCCTTGAGTAGCTTCCGGACGTAAAACGCTGCATCGTGCAAGCCGCTTCAATGGCGGCTTGCATGATGCTTTGCTGTTAATGGCCGTGTGGATCCAACAAACCGTCCCCTGCCTGGGCGGCCACCCGGTAAGTGACGGTTTCACCCTTTTTAGTAGTCAGGGTAAATGTGTAAACAGACAGGTCGAGCGAGATGCCGCCCTCCATGGCAAGCAGCTTCGTCATAAAGCCGCCAAGCGGATCAGGTTTAGGCAGTGAAAGAAAAAATTTCTTCGGGGCAGTTACATTCCTGTCCAGCGCCTTGGTCCCGACAGTCCACGGTCCGAAAGCGGTAACGGAATTAAGCAGATCCTTTGAATCGTAGACACTCAATTCCAATGCGCCGCCCGCAAACATCTTCACCGTAATGCCAGCAATCCTCTGATCCCCGTAGAACAGCCACTGTTTTTTGTCGGCGTCGAAGATGAAGATCATGGGGAGCAGGGTTTTGTTTATCCAATTTTCTGAATTTGCACTAATTGTTACCGTGACGATTTTCTTGCCCGAATCGACTGCCACGATATCCTTGACTTCAAAAATCTCAATCTTACCGGGATGGATTTCGGGTGCCAGGATGGCGCTGATATCCTCAGTGGCGGTCATCCCCAGATTCAGATAGGTGTCTTTGTAGAGGAGCAGCAAGTCATCCGGAGTTGTATTCGTGCCTTTAGCATTCACCGTATCTTTCCAGCTCTTCAGAGTCAGGTTGATTTCAGCCTGCGCGTCCTTGAGCGGATTCGCTAAGAGGCTCATAATGTCGGAAAATACGCCTATGGAAGGACCCTCGCTACCCGGATTGTTGGGATCAACGAGCACAATGCGTATTTCACCCCTCACATCATCCACCTGCACCTTCAGGACGTCCAGCACGGCATCAAACTTCGTGCTGTTAGCATCAAAAGGGGTAACCAACAGGTTGAAGACATTGTCGTCGACATTCTGTTCCTTGAGCTGCTTGGCAATAGTTCTTCGAATTGTTAATTCTATGTCTGAGATTTCTGAAGCTTTTAGATTTACAAGGGGGACCTTCCCAACAAACTGGGCGGCTAGATCTGTACCCTTAGTCTTAAAGTAATTCCTGACGATAAGGTCGCTTATCTGATGGATGGTCACGGTTCCGGCCTGAGTGGCGATCGAATAGAGATCGGTACCGCCGGCGCTGGTTTTCAGCAGGAAAGGTGGAGTTAGACCAGACACGTCAAAGGAAAACTTTCCTGAAACGTCCGTCTTGGTTGATTTGATAGTTCCAGCGCTGTCTTTTAAAAGAACGTCTCCATTAGATATCGGTTTTCCAGTTGCGGCCGTGCCGCTCAGTGTCGCACCGGTAGAACCCGTATTTCCTCCTCCACATGCGACAAGTGAAAGGGCCAACAGGCCACTCACCAATACTGCTCGAACATACTTGATCATCGGTCTCTACCTCCGTTGCTTGTTATGTCCCGCTAGAATAGGACGCTTCAGTTTCAGAAATAGATCTCTAGCAGATCTTTTCACACTGCACGGACGACTTCATGGCAAACTGGCAAACCTTGTGCGCGCCTGCGACCACCGAGTCCGTTACAGGTTTCGCCAGCATAAGACCCAACACCAGGGTTACCAGAAGCGTAAATTTCACGAACAATACCTTTTGCACAACCGATAAAAATTTTTCAGTATTCATAAGACCTCCTTAGATTTGTAGATGCATTTTTAGAGCATAAAGTATGCCTAAATGTAACTCGGCCAAATTGCTGGCTTATAAACTGGAACAGCTGATAATGCAGTGTTATTTATCGAGAATATCAGACGACAATTGTGTAATATTCTGCAAACATACCTGCGTTGGGGAGAGCCCGAGAAGTAGAACAACCATATAAGCGAAAGTCAGAGGGGGGCAGTTTATAAAAAGGAAGGGCAGGGTGAATCCATTATACTGAGAGGAACTAAGGCTTGACCGGAGGAGGCTGTATCGCTACAGTTCGAGTGGCTGCTGTAAGTAATTAAAGAAGAAATTATCGATGAAAAAAGAGATCATTACGAGCCTTGGAGCGATGGCTGCTGCTCTTTTAGCAGCCACCTGCTGCATCGGTTCGTTGGCTTTCGTACTCTTCGGAACCTCCCTCGCCTTTCTGGAAAAACTGTCGTTCATGGAGGTGTTTCGCCCCTGCTTTCTCGGGCTGGCAGGCCTCATGGCCGGTTATTCCAATAGGTTTGGTTTTATCCGTATTTATCCTATTCATCTGTGGTTTAACTGTCGTTTTCAGGGTTATTTGTTTACACTCCCATAGGTGAATTATCGGTACGAATGCCCGTCCAGACTAGCCCAGCAAGTGCCACTGCACAAAAAACCGCGCCTGCATAGAATGTGAAGTGCGCCCCAAACCGACCCCACAAAAACCCGGCAAGTACACTCGCCAGGAGCATTGCAAGTCCACTCACCAGGTTGAAAAATCCATACGCGGTGCCGCGCAAGTCGGCTGGCGCGGTGTGGGCCACCATCGTCGCCAGCAAGCCTTGTGTCATGCCCATGTGGATACCCCAGAGGGCGACACCCACTAAAACGAAACCCCAGTGATTGCTGGTCGCCAACACCAGATCGGCCGCAACCAGGACAATCAATCCGAGCGCCAGCAGCTTGCTGTGGCCCATTCTGTCCGAGAGCTTGCCGAAGGGATACGCCGTTAATGAGTAGACCACGTTCATCGCCACCATTACCAGCGGCACCAAGGCGATGGGAACGCCTCCCTGCAGTGCGCGCAGAACGAGAAACGCTTCGCTGAACCGCGCCAGAGTTAATACCGCGCCTATGCCAACCACCCACCAGTAAGAACCACCAAGGCATTTCAGGTTTTCCCGCCGGATCGGATTGGTGCGTTTTTCGACCCGATGATGTTCCGGCTCGCGCAGGCCGAAGAAGAGCAGAGTGACGGCCATTAAACCCGGAATCACGGCCATCCAGAACACAGCACGAAAATCGTCGTTCCAGAGCAGCATCAAACAAACCGCCAGCAAGGGACCGAGGAAAGCGCCCACCGTATCGAGGGACTGACGCAGGCCAAATGCTGCGCCGTGCAGATGCGGTGGCGCAATGTCCGCGATCAAGGCGTCCCTTGGAGCGCCGCGCACACCTTTGCCGACTCGATCCAGCAATCGGGCGGTGAGTACCAAACCGATTGTGGATGCCGCAGCAAACAACGGCTTGGACAGCGCTCCAAGCGCATAGCCCAGCACGGCCAGCCCTTTACGTTTGCCAAGGTAGTCACTCAATACACCTGAGAACACTTTGGCGATCAGCGCGGTGGATTCGGCTAGCCCTTCAATCAGGCCCACGACCAAGGCGCTGGCCCCGAGTGTTGTAACCATGAACAGCGGCAGCAGGCTATGGATCATTTCCGAAGAAATATCCATCAACAGGCTGACGGCCCCGAGCACCCACACCCCGGCAGGGATCTGGCTCAAGGTACTTTTTGCTTTGTTGGTTATTTGCAAGTGAACGCTCCGGGTAAATGTGAATTTTGTCCCAAGTGTACAGAATAAGGCGGGTCAATGGCTCATATCCAGGAGGTGATTTCTTCCGGCCGGATTATTGACATTAGCCGAGCATGCGAAAGTGCTCTATTTCAGGGAGTAGATAATTGATGATGTTCATACTTTCCGCACTTTTCAAAATGACGGTCATAACGAAGGCCGAGGCAGCCGGTCAGCAAGTTTGTCTTGATCCGCATCCAGATAATGCCCGGCGATCTCTTGCAACAGCTCAGGCGCTATCGCCATGAATGTGTCCACAATGACCGGATCTAAATGGCTGCCGCTCAGACGTTTGATCTCCGCTGCCGCCTCCTCGTAGCTCGTTGGTGAATGGTAGGGCCTCTCAGACGTCAACGCATCGTAAACGTCTGCCACCATAAACATTCGTGCCCCGAACGGGATACTCGCTCCTTTCAGGCCACGCGGGTAACCAGAGCCATCAAACTTTTCGTGGTGCGTATAGACGATTTCCGCTGCATCCTTCAAAAATCCGATTCGTTTCACAATGCGGTATCCCGCCTCGGGATGCTTGCGCATCTCGACCCATTCCTGGTCGGTCAGCTTGCCCGGCTTCAGTAAAATCTGATCCGGCACGGCTATTTTTCCCACGTCATGCAGAAGAGCGCCGAAACCAATCTCCCGTTTCATACTTTCATCGACTCCAAGCCGGTTGGCGATCAATTCAGTATACTCCCGTACACGTTGAGAATGCAGGCGGGTGTTGTGCTCGCGAAGATCCAGCGCTGCAACCAGTCCGAGAAGGGTCTCCTCATTGGCATTGGCAAGTTCACGAAGAAGTGCCCGCTGCCGGTCGAACAGCCAACCCGGTATGAGCCCTATTACCCAAAAACCGGCCAGTTCTCCTAATTGATTTGCCTGTTCCATATAATTTCCCGGCCAGTCCAACAATGCATGCAGGGAGAAGAGGATACTGACGGCGGCAGTAGTAATTATCGCCCCCCTGAGCCCGAACCAGGCCGCAGCTATAACTGGTGGCAGGAAGTAGAGCTTGCGCAAAACAATGTGGATTTTGTGGTAGTAATGCGGTTCGGTGGGCGTTGCATAGTGCAGCAGGGCGATTATTCCGATTAAACTTACCAGAAAAATGATCTTGTTTCGAGATTCTTTAAGTGTGGTCACTATCTATTCCCCTCGCTCTATAAAGTTGCCTCTTATTTTAACTCATCACGTCATGCCCCGCCTGTCAAGCATCGTAGAAAATTATCCGATTCCAGGGTGCATATGTAGTATATTCATTATTAATCCTGATTAGTACGATTCTTCCGCTAGTCCCCAAATTTGTCATTCCCGAAGCGTTTCTGATCGGGAATCTGGTTGTAACTGCCTGAAAAACCAGATCCCCGATAAATGCATTCGGGGATGACAGTCTTTTTAACGGAAGAGCAGTACTAATCAGGTTATGATTTGTGTCTGTTCGATCGATGAAAACCCTGTGTAACATGATTCTATCACCATCAGGAATCGGGAGCCGGTCGGACCGAGTAGCAGTGAATCCCCTGTTACTAGCTGTTTTAGCCCGGACTTTCGTGAATGCCTGCTTCGGTAAATAGTCAAGTACGTTCAATAACAAATGATCGAATTTGAAATTATCAAAATAATGTTTGACAGCGGATGGTTCCTGGGCTACGTTACCTTTACGTAAGGTGCAGACAGCTTGTTCTGTATGTTCAGTTATCAAGGGAGGTCGCAGATGAGTTCATATCCGACATTAAATTTCGATCTGGGCGATACCGCTGATTTGTTGAGAGATACGGTTAAAACTTTTGCCCGTGCGGAAATAGCTCCCCGGGCTGCCGATATTGATCATGAAAATCACTTTCCGATGGATCTCTGGTGCAAGATGGGAGATCTCGGGCTGCATGGCATTACCGTTTCCGAAGAGTATGGCGGCGCAGGAATGACATATCTGGAGCATGTCGTCGCCATCGAGGAGATCAGCCGGGCTTCGGCGGCGGTTGCCCTGGCGTATGGCGCACATTCGAATCTCTGCATCAACCAGATATATCGTAATGCCAGTGAGGAACAGAAGCGGCGCTATCTGCCCCGGCTGATCAGCGGGGAACATGTCGGCGCTCTTGCAATGAGTGAGGCCGGAGCCGGTTCGGACGTTGTCAGTATGCGCTTGAGAGCCGACCGCAAGGGGGACCGCTTCATCCTGAACGGCACCAAGATGTGGATTACCAATGGCCCGCATGCCAGTACTCTGCTGGTGTATGCAAAAACCGATATAAACGCCGGATCAAAAGGGATTACCGCCTTTTTGATCGAGAAGGGATTCAAGGGTTTTTCCACCGCCCAGAAGCTCGATAAACTCGGCATGCGAGGTTCTGACACGTGCGAACTGGTATTCGAGGATTGCGAAGTTCCGGTTGAAAATGTGATGGGCAACATCGGTGACGGCGTCAAGATACTTATGAGCGGACTGGATTATGAGCGTGCGGTTCTGGCAGCCGGACCCATCGGCATCATGAGAGCCTGTATGGATGTTGTTATTCCCTATATTCACGAACGAAGACAGTTCGGGAAGGCCATCGGAGAATTTCAGTTGATGCAGGGTAAAATTGCCGATATGTACAGCACCATGAATGCCTGCCGGGCCTATGTCTATGCAGTTGCGCACGCCTGCAGCGGTAAAAATGCGATCAGAAAAGATGCTGCCGGAGCAATCCTGTATGCCGCCGAGAAGGCCACCTGGATGGCGCTCGAGGCGATCCAGATCCTGGGCGGCAATGGCTATATCAACGAATATCCGACCGGTCGTTTGCTGCGTGATGCGAAACTGTATGAGATCGGGGCGGGTACCAGCGAGATCCGGCGTATGCTGATCGGGCGGGAACTTTTCAGTGAGACGGCGGCGTAGCACTTGAAGGTACTATTATTTACCGGACCGATCCAATGATTAATAGAACAGGGCGGATATGAACCGGGCCGAAAGAACGTTTTACATTCAGGCGACCGGACACAGGCTGCGGGTACGAACCATCATACCGGCAGGGGTGCGTCTGCAGGCGTCGCCGGTTCTGGTCTTTTTGCATGAGGGCCTTGGCTGTATCGAAATGTGGCGCGGATTTCCGTTAGCGCTTTCAAGATTGGTCGGATTTCCGGCCCTGATCTATGACCGGTACGGTTCCGGCGGCTCTGATCCTCTGCAGGGGACTCGGAGCGATAAACCGTTTTGTTGGGAAGCTGAAGTTGCCCTCCCGGATATTCTAAATGCGTGCGGCATTAAAAAACCGATTCTGATCGGACACAGCGATGGCGGTAGCATAGCGCTACAGTATGCAGCCAGCTATCCGGACAGTCCAGTGGGAGTTATCGCCGAAGCCGCTCATGTGTTTGGCGAGGAGTTGACTCTGAGCAGCATCCGTAAGGCGGTGGAGGCCTTTGAAGAGGGAATGCTGAGGGGAAAACTTGCCAAATATCATGGAGATCGGACCGAGGCAATGTTTCACAACTGGTCTGACATCTGGTTATTGCCGGAGAACCAGAACTGGAATATGCAGGCGGCTCTTCCCGGCATTACCTGCCCCCTGCAGGTTGTTCAGGGGGAGAACGATGAGTACGGGACCCTGGCTCAGGTTGATGCGATTGTCAGGGGTGTTTCCGGACGAACGGAAACACTGATCATACCGGACTGCGCTCATTCACCGCACCTTCAGGCAGAGGAGGCGACGCTCAAAGGGATGGCGGCATTTATAGGATCGTTAAGCAGATAAATACTATTTTTATTTGATTTATCACCAAGGAGCACAACGACATTATGACTACCTTGAAAACAGCACTGAACGTACATTCCAAAGAATTCCGGACTAATGTTGAATCGATGGCCGCAATAGTCGCGGATCTGCGGGAAAAAGCAGCCGAAATCCGCCTCGGTGGCGACCAGCGCTCACGTGCCAAGCATCTTGAACGGGGCAAGCTTCTTCCACGTGAACGTGTCAGGCAACTGCTTGATGTCGGCGCGCCGTTTCTTGAGCTGTCCCAGTTTGCCGCCTATAAGGTGTACGGAGAAGATGTTCCGGCCGCAGGTATTATCACCGGTATCGGCCGGGTCATGGGGCAGGAATGTATGATCTTTGCAAACGATGCGACGGTTAAAGGGGGTACCTATTATCCGCTTACCGTAAAAAAACATCTGCGCGCTCAGGAGATTGCAGAGGCTAACCATCTCCCCTGTATTTATCTGGTCGATTCCGGCGGAGTGTTTCTCCCCCGGCAGGAGGAGGTTTTCCCTGATCGTGATCATTTCGGGAGGATCTTCTATAACCAGGCCAATATGTCCGCCAAGGGGATTCCACAGATTGCCGCCGTCATGGGTTCCTGTACTGCCGGCGGGGCGTATATGCCGGCGATGTCGGACGAAAGTATTATAGTCCGTCGTCAGGGGACGATCTTTCTGGCCGGACCGCCACTTGTGAAGGCCGCCATAGGCGAGGTGGTCAGCGCAGAGGATCTCGGCGGAGCCGAAGTTCACTGCCGCACCTCCGGTGTTACCGACCACTATGCTACGAACGACGGGCACGCCCTTTCCATCGCCAGAAGGATAGCGGGCAATCTCAACAGGCTCAAAAAACAGCAGCTTGCCGTTCGGGAACCTGTGGAGCCGCTCTATGACCCTTCTGAAATCCACGGCGTCATCACGACCGACACTCGCAAGCCGTACGATGTGCACGAAGTGATAGCAAGAATAGTAGACGGCTCCGAGTTTGATGAATTCAAACAGCTCTACGGTACGACGCTGGTGTGCGGATTTGCCCATATCTGGGGCTATCCGGTCGGTATAGTGGCAAACAACGGCATTCTCTTCTCCGAGTCGGCCCTCAAAGGGGCGCATTTTATTGAATTGTGCAGTCAGCGCGGAATCCCGTTGATATTTCTTCAGAATGTCACCGGTTTCATGGTCGGGAGCAAGTATGAGGCAGGCGGCATCGCCAAGGACGGCGCAAAAATGGTTACCGCAGTTGCCTGCGCCAATGTTCCCAAGTTCACGGTAATTACCGGCGGCAGCTATGGCGCCGGTAATTACGGTATGTGCGGCCGCGCCTTCAGTCCCCGGTTTCTCTGGATCTGGCCGAATGCCCGTGTTTCGGTCATGGGCGGCGAGCAGGCGGCCAGTGTCCTTGCCACGGTAAAACGGGACGGTATGGAGGCCAGGGGAGAGACCTGGAGCCCGGAGGAAGAAGAACTGTTCAGAAAACCGGTCCGTGACATGTACGAACATCAGGGACATCCCTACTATGCCAGCGCGCGGCTGTGGGACGACGGGATTATCGATCCCGCTGACACCCGCATGGTACTTGGTCTCGGTATTTCGGCAACGTTGAATGCACCCATCGAAAAAACAAAATTCGGCATATTCAGGATGTAATCCAAATGAACGACGCTGACATTCTTACCCACATCGATACTGTCGGCCGGGCAACACTCACCATGAACCGCCCTGAGCTGCATAATGCCTTTAACGAAAGCCTTGTCGCCAACTTGACCGCTTCATTGCGTCAGTGTGAGGCCGATCCTGCGGTGCGGCTGGTCGTGCTGGCCGCCAACGGGAAAAGTTTTTCCGCCGGCGCCGACCTGAATGATATGCGCCGTATGGCTGACAATTCCCGTGAACAGAATCTTGCCGATGCCAAGGGGATTGCGGAGATGATGCGGACCCTCAATACGTTTGCCAAGCCCACGGTTGCCCTTGTTCAAGGTGCTGCCTACGGCGGCGGTGTCGGTCTGACCTCCTGCTGCGACATCGCCATTGCTACTGCGCGGGCAACATTCTGTGTTTCCGAGGTCAAACTGGGACTCATCCCGGCAGTCATCTCGCCCTATGTTATTGCGGCAATCGGTGCCCGTGCGGCACGGCGCTATTTTCAGACCGCCGAAATTATAACAGCGGGTGAGGCGCACCGTCTCGGCCTTGTTCATGAGGTTGTTGCCGATGAACCGGAGCTTGCTGCCGCCGCCGATCGGATAACGACCCAGCTTCTGAAAAACGGCCCGAGTGCCATGGCTGCAGCAAAAAAACTGATTTCAACGGTTTCCGGTCGACTCGTGGATGATGCCCTGATAGCTGCTACTGCCGGATTGATGGCCGACCGTCGTGCCTCCACTGAATGCCGCGAAGGATTGTCCGCCTTTCTGGAAAAGCGGAAACCCAACTGGCAGGAGCAGTCATAATGCATGCAGTGAAACAAGCTGGATGGACTACTACAAAGTAAAGGAAACCGTCATGTTCGATAAAATACTGATTGCCAATCGCGGTGAGATAGCATGCCGTGTCATCCGAACCGCCAAACGCCTCGGTATACGCACGGTCGCGGTGTACTCCGATGCCGATGCGGGCGCACTCCATGTTGCCCTTGCTGATGAAGCCTACCATATAGGCCCGTCGGCAGCCCGCGAAAGCTATTTGCTGAGTGATGTGATTCTGGAGGTGGCTGTTCGGAGCGGCGCGCGTGCGGTCCATCCAGGGTACGGTTTCCTCTCGGAAAATGCCGCTTTTGCCGAGGCCTGCGCCGGGGCGGGGATTGTGTTTATCGGGCCTCCGGCTGGAGCTATCCGGGCCATGGGATCGAAGAGTGCGGCAAAAGATATCATGGGTGCGGCCGGTGTCCCACTGGTTCCCGGATATCACGGGCAGGAGCAGGGAGTTGATTTTCTGCAGGCAGAAGCCGACCGGATCGGGTACCCGCTGCTGATCAAGGCAAGTGCCGGCGGCGGCGGCAAGGGGATGCGGGTGGTTGCCCGCAGTGCCGATTTTGCAGAAGCGCTTGCCGGCGCACGCCGGGAAGCGATGTCCGGTTTTGGCGACGACCACGTCCTGCTTGAAAGGTACCTGACCAAGCCCCGACATATCGAAATCCAGGTGTTTGCCGATAGTCAGGGCAATGCCCTGCACCTCTTCGAGCGGGACTGCTCCATCCAGCGCCGTCATCAAAAGGTTATCGAGGAGGCGCCGGCATCGGGAATGACGGTCTTACTCAGGGAACAAATGGGTGCTGCGGCTGTGGCGGCGGCCCGTGCTATCAATTATGCCGGTGCCGGAACGGTAGAGTTCCTCCTAGATGAGGATGGTTCATTCTACTTCATGGAGATGAATACCCGACTCCAGGTTGAGCATCCGGTTACCGAGATGATCACCGGTCTGGATCTGGTGGAGTGGCAATTGCTGGTAGCGGCGGGTGAACCGATGCCATGTTCGCAGGAGCAGCTTGAAATCTGCGGCCATGCCATCGAAGCACGTATTTACGCCGAGGACCCGACCCATGAGTTTCTTCCGTCCATAGGGAGGCTGCGTCATCTTCGTACCCCCTCCGAGAATGCCCATGTCCGCATCGATTCCGGGGTGCGCCAGGGCGATGAAGTCAGTATCCATTACGATCCGATGATCGCCAAACTGGTCGTATGGGACAGTGACCGGAGTGCAGCAATTCGGCGGCTGCGACAGGCACTGGCAGAATTCCAGGTGGTTGGTGTAACCACAAACACGGTGTTTTTGGGGGGTGTCGCGGCCCACCCCGCCTTTGCCGCCGGAGAAATAGACACAAGTTTCATCGAGCGGCACCGCTCCGCTCTTTTTCCCGAAGTTGCTCCAGCGTCCGACCGCATCCTGGCCCTGGCCTCACTTGAGATAATGCTGGAACGGGAAGTTGAAGCCGGGCAAAGAGCTCATTCTTCGTCCGATCCCTACTCTCCCTGGCATCAAACGAATGGCTGGAGGCTCAATTTTGACAACCACCATGATCTTCACTTTATCGATGGTGAACAGCCCGTCGCGGTTGTGGTACATTATCGTCACGGCGGATATCTTCTTGATCTTCCGGGGGGGAGCCTGTTCGTCCGCGGGGAGCGGAGTGCCGGAGGGGATGTTCTGGCCGATCTTGGCGGTATGCGAGTGAAGGGGACCGTTGTCCTGAACGGAAACACTCTTACTATTCTGGATCAAGGGAAAAGTCATCTTCTCACCAGGCATGATCCCGGTGCGGCGGGTGATGAGGACGAGGCGGCTGTAGGCCGGCTTACCGCCCCGATGCCGGGCAAGGTAGTAGCAATTATGGTCGAGGTTGGAGCCCGGGTTGAGCGGGGTACCCCTTTGCTGATCATGGAGGCTATGAAGATGGAGCACACCATCAATGCCCCCTGTGACGGCGCCGTGGCCGAATTCCACTTTGAGGTCGGCGCCGTGGTTAATGAAGGCGCCGAGTTACTTGATTTCTCCGCTGAAGTCAAGTCGTTATAGGTATGAGAGTCCCTAAACGGGTAAAAATGGTAGAGGTCGGGCCCCGGGACGGGCTGCAGAATGAAGCGGCCATCGTTCCGACCGATGTGAAGATCGAGCTGATCAACCGGCTCTCGGCAACCGGTCTCAGCGCTATCGAAGCGACCAGCTTTGTATCGCCGAAATGGGTGCCGCAGATGGCGGACAATGCCCAGGTAATGCTCGGCATCACCCGCCGTCCCGGCGTCAGCTATCCGGTTCTTGTACCGGGTATGCAGGGCTTTGAGGCGGCCGTTGCGGCCGGAGCTGAGGAAATTGCTGTTTTCGGAGCGGCTTCAGAGGCATTTTCACAGCGCAATATTAACTGCTCGATTGCCGAAAGCCTTGAGCGGTTCGCCCCGGTAATTGTGGCAGCCCGTCAGCGTAACATCAAGGTGCGCGGCTACGTCTCCTGCGTTCTGGGGTGCCCGTATCAGGGCGATGTTGCCCCTGAAGCCGTTGCTCAGGTAGCTTTGCGCTTGTTGGAGATGGGGTGCTACGAGATATCTCTGGGGGACACGATCGGGTTTGCCACTCCTGCAAAAGCTCAGGCGATGGTAAAAAAAGTTATGGCGGTTGTGCCGCGCTACCGTTTGGCGGTTCACTTTCACGATACTTACGGGCAGGCGCTGGCCAACATCCTGGCGGTTCTCGAACTGGGCATTTCGGTGATTGACAGTTCTGTTGCCGGTCTGGGGGGTTGCCCCTATGCCAAGGGTGCGGCCGGAAATGTTGCCAGTGAGGATCTGCTCTGCATGCTGAACGGGATGGGCATTGAAACCGGTGTCGATCTGACCGGACTGGTCGCTGCAGGCTTATATATCTCAAGCTATCTTGGTCGCCCGTCCGGCTCAAAAGTTGCGCAGGCGCTCGGGCCGAAAATTGAACAAAGCACATAACTCCCCCTGTCCCCCTCTTAACGTAAGAGGGGGAACAACACAGCTGGCAAGCGTTGGCAGTCACACCGTAACGTTCCTCCACTTAATTAAGGGGAGGACAGGTGGGGTTATGATTTTGTAGCTGATATATTGAACGAGTTCAGGAGGGTACAGTTGATGACCGAATATGATTACTGGAAGATATTTCCCCGCATGCCGAAAAAGGTTACAATTGGTGACATAACGGTACGGGACGGTTTTCAGCACGAGGAAAAGTTTGTCTCCACAGCGGCGAAAATCTACTATCTTGAAGAGTTGATTTTTGCAGGGTGTCGTAATATCGAAGTAACCAATCTGGGTAATCCGCACCTCATGCCGCAGTTCGGGGATGCCGAGATTCTTCTGGCTCACCTGAGAAGCGATGACTTCAGAAAAAGGTGCGAAAAACGCGGCATCAGGTATGGCGACATCTGTCTGACAGCGATCACCATTCGTGAGTCAGCGGTAGATCGGGCCATTGAACTGACAAAGAGGGGCGTTGGTCCTGACCGGCTCCTGATGATGGTATCTACCGAAGAGCGGCATCACTTTGCCAACTCCGGCTGCACGCTTCCCCAGTATTGGAAAGAGGCAGAACAGAGTACAAAAAAGTGTAACGATGCAGGCTTGAAAATGTGTGGTACTGTCAGTACCATCTGGGGAAGTCCTATAGGCGGCGCAACCGACATGCAGGATGCTGTTGAGTTTACCAACCGCTGGCTGAACATCGGCGCTCATGACGTCGAGCATGCCGACCACGACGGCAGCGCATCGGCGCCGGATGTCTACCGCTATTTTTCGATGATTCTTGATAAACTGCCGAACACGGATCTGCATATCGCCCATTTTCATGAAACCAAGCGCATCGCTTCTGCATCTGTTCTCGCGGCGCTGCAAGCCGGTATTACCCACTTCGAGGCCACCATGGGGGGACTTGGCGGGCAGCCGGCCAACTTTATGGACGATTGCCCGGTCAAGGGTACCGGTGACTATTATTACCGTGACCCGCGCTATGTCGGTCTGGTGACGCTTGAAGATACTCTCGTTCAGATCGATGAGATGGGGATTGAGCATGGCTGGGATATTGATCGGGTGCTCAAGCTTGGAACGCAGCTTGAGAAAACAATCGGCAGGCGGCTCCGTTCGGA
>JANNLB010000097.1:0-6787 GCA_031396605.1 Geobacter sp.
TCTGCTTCTGAAGCCGGGAGAGGAGAAGGAGAGCTTCATCATTCGCGGCGCGTGGAAGGTCTACCGACCGCTCCTCGCCACTGCCTTGCGGAAAAGGGGAAGAATTCTCACCGCCGCGGCCCTTCTGTTTCTGGCCAGCCTGGCCCTGATCCCCTTTATCGGCAAGGAATTTATCCCGACCATGGATGAAGGGTCCATCGTCCTCAATGTCACACGTCTTCCCAGTATCGCCCTGGAGGACTCACTGGAGATCTCCACAATCGTGGAGCGTGAACTGATGAAGTTTCCCCAGGTCAAGTCAGTGGTTAGCCGAACCGGCACCGACGAGATCGGCACCGACCCGATGGGGGTCGAGTTGAGCGACGTGTTCGTCAGCCTGAAGCCGATGAAGGAATGGAGCATGACTGACGTGAAAGAAAAGGTCGGTGAGGGAATCGGCGGCATGCTCCAAAACAATGAAGTCACTAGCAAAGCGGAACTGCAGGAACAGATGCGGCAGGTTCTGGAAAAAATTCCGGGGATAGCCTTTGTCTTTTCCCAGCCGATTCAGATGCGAGTGGATGAGCTGGTTTCGGGGGTGAGGTCGCAGATAGCCGTGAAGCTTTTCGGCGAAGACATGAAGGTACTACAGGAGAAGGCAGGAGAAATTACGGCTGTTCTTAAAAATGTCAAAGGCCTTGCCGACATAAGGATGCAGCAGATTGCCGGCCAGTTCTATCTGGAAATCAAGGCCGACCGGCGAGCCATGGCCCGCTACGGCATCAACGTGGCGGACCTGAACGAGGTAGTGGAAATGATCCGGGCCGGCAGGGTCGCAACTGAGGTGATGGAAGGGCAAAAGCGCTTTGAGATCCTGCTGCGACTGCCGGAAGGGCAGAGCAAGAGTGTCGAAGAAATCGGGAACCTCCCCGTGAGCTCACCAGGCGGCGCCCGTATACCACTTAAAAATCTTGCCGGGATTCGTGTGGTGGAAGGCCCTTCAAGTATCGACCGGGAAGAAGGGCAACGAAGAATCGTCATCGAAGCGAACGTGGAAGGAAGGGACATCGGCGGTTTCGTCAAAGAGGGACAAAAGCTGATAGCTGAAAAGGTCAAGCTGCCGGTCGGCTATCATGTGGCATGGGGTGGACAGTTCGAGAATCAGGAACGGGCCATGAAACGGCTCGCCCTGATTATGCCGCTCTCCATCGCCCTGATCTTCTTTCTCCTTTTCACCTCCTTCGGTACGGCACGCCACGCAATCATGATCCTTATGAACCTCCCCTTCGCCCTCATCGGCGGGCTCGTTGGCCTGTGGGTGACCGGACAATACCTGAGCGTTCCCGCGTCGGTAGGGTTCATTGTCCTGATAGGGGTGGCGGTACTGAACGGCCTGGTGCTTATTTCGTACTTCAACAAGCTCCGCGAGGATGGGCTCTCCATCGACGAAGCCATCACCACGGGGTGCGAGCTCAGGCTCAGACCGGTGCTGATGACCGCCATGGTCTCCATTCTCGGCCTTACGCCGATGCTCTTCGCCACAGGACCCGGCTCGGAGGTGCAGAAACCCTTGGCCATCGTGGTGATCGGCGGTTTGATAACCTCAACGCTGTTAACCCTCATTGTGCTGCCAACCATCTATCAGTGGTGGGAAAAATGGGCTGAAAAGCAGATGAAGAACAGGGAACAACTATGAAAAAATCATCAATATTTTCAGCGCCATCAATCAACCAGGAGAATATAAATGCAAATTTTACCTGACCGGCAACCAAACTTGCCCGGCACAATCAATCGCTATCTGGGTCCTGTCATGCTTCTGCTCTTTATCTTGGCACTGACTGCATCCGACGCTTTCGCCCACGGGGTCTCGGATGATGATAAAGCCTTTCTCGTCCAAAGTAGCGGTATGCGCCTGCTGCCGTTCATCTATCTGGGCGCCAAGCATATGGTCTCAGGTTATGATCATCTGCTATTCCTGTTCGGCGTGATTTTCTTTCTGTACCGTATGCGGGATGTGGGGGCTTACGTCACGCTCTTCGCCGTCGGCCACAGCGTCACCTTGATTTACGGGGTGCTGAGTGGGACTCACGTCAATCCCTACATCGTGGATGCCATCATCGGCCTGTCCGTCGTCTACAAGGCACTCGACAATCTTGGCGCATTCAAGCGTGTTCTAGGCTTTCAGCCCAATACCAAGGCCGCAGTGCTTGTCTTCGGTTTTTTTCACGGTTTTGGCCTCGCAACAAAGCTGCAACAATTTGCACTTTCCAAAGAGGGGCTGGTGCCGAACATCCTCGCCTTCAAGGTTGGGGTCGAGCTTGGGCAGTTGCTTGCGCTGAGTGCAATCCTGATTCTTATGGGTTTCTGGCGGCGTACCGATGCGTTCAGGCATCAGGCTTTCGCGGCCAATGCCGCTTTAATGACAGCAGGTTTTGTCCTGATGGGCTATCAAATAACCGGTTACTTCACTAAATAATTAAGGAGACTGACATGACTACACATAATACCCACCCGCTGCCAACCCTGCGTCAACTGCTCAAGGCCACCGGCATTGCCGTGCTTGTCGCAGGTGCAATTTTGATTACCACCGTGCTACCGGCCGAGTTTGGCATCGATCCGACAGGAGTTGGTAAAGCAATGGGGCTTACAGCGTTGAGCGCCACCAATGCTGAGGCAGCAAAGCTACCTGTTAGCGTAGCGACGTCAGAGCCCGTTGTGCAAACACCAACTGGAACTGTTGCCAAAAGCGACGTCCCTTTACGAAGCGACGAAATGTCGTTGACACTTCAACCCGACGAGGGTGCGGAAATCAAGGCAACCATGCGCAAGGGAGAACAGTTCGTTTATAACTGGGCAGTCGAAGGCGGCCCTGTCAACGTCGATATGCATGGCGAAAAGCTTAATGCGGGGGACAAGTTCACCAGTTACTGGAAAGGCCAGCAATTAACTAGCGACCAAGGGACTTTCGACGCCCCATTCGACGGGACACACGGTTGGTTTTGGCGTAATCGTGGCGATAAACCGGTGACAGTCAAAGTCAAAGTGAGCGGCTTTTACGAGAAGCTTGCACGGATGAAATAAAGCCCATCATCCTTTAGTCCTGAGCAAGACGAAAAAAGGCTCATTACCAGAGGTGCTTATTATGACTTTACCTCAAGTAAAAGTGGGCCAGAGCGACTTGGTCAAACAAGCTATGAATCGAACTTCGCATCCTGATGAAGATAAAAGCCATGAGGATCAGGACTTCGATAATGCGTACGCATTCGAATGGACGGAGATGTTACGTATCCTGTCTGTTGCACTTGCCGCAGCAGCGGTCTGGTTCCGTCTTTGGGAACCATTTTCGAGTTTCAGCGTGATCGGGGTAGCCGGTCTACTGGTTGGTGGTTGGCCGATTTTCAAGGAGGCATTCGTAAACAGCATCGCCCGGCGGATGACGATGGAGCTGTCCATGACCATCGCCATCGTGTCGGCCGCCGCGATCTCCGAGTTTTTCACGGCGCTGGTGATTACGCTTTTCGTGCTGGTCGCAGAAGTGCTGGAAGGCATGACCGTCTCTCGCGGTCGCAGTGCGATACGGGACCTTCTGGATTTCTTGCCGCGTGCCGTCACGGTCCGGGGTGCCGGTGGGATAACGGAGGTAGATGCCGATTCGCTCGCGATTGGCGATACGGTTCTGGTCAATCCAGGCGGCCGCATTCCGGTGGATGGCCGGGTTATCTCCGGCAATTCATTTGTGGACCAGGCTCGTATTACGGGTGAATCGTTGCCGATCGAGAAGACAGCAGGGGCTGCTGTCTACGCGGGTTCGATCAACCAGTCGGGGGCGCTGGAAATCCGGGCCGAGCGCATTGGTCGCGATACGAGTTACGGTAAGATCATCGAGGCGGTCGAGCAGGCCGAACGTTCCCGTGCTCCGGTGCAGCGTCTGGCAGACCAGATGGCGGGCTATCTGGTCTACCTTGCACTTGGTGCCGCAATTCTGACCTATCTCATCACTCGAAACATCTACTCAACCATCTCGGTGATCATCGTGGCCGGCGCCTGCGGCATCGCGGCCGGTACCCCGCTTGCCATTCTCGGCGCAATCGGGAGGGCCGCGCGGGCGGGCGTCATTATCAAGGGCGGGATGTTCCTGGAACAGCTCGGCAAAGTGAACACGGTGGTCTTGGACAAAACCGGCACCTTGACCTTTGGGGAACCCGAGGTTCAAAAAGTTCTTCCATGCCCCGGCGTGACAGAGGAAGCGTTGCTCGACGCTGCCGCATCCGCAGAACTACGCTCCGAACATCCGCTGGGCAAAACCATCGTTGCCTACGCGCAGGCGCAAGGTCGTACCCTCTCGGAACCCGAACGCTTCGGTTACACCCCGGGCCGCGGCATCGACGCGGAGATTGCCGATGAGCTTGTATTGGTGGGCAATCAAGCCTTGATGAAGGATCACGGCATTGCGGTATCCGACGATCTGTTCACGGGACACAAGAACGCATCCGAGATCTACGTGGCGCGGGGCCGGCAACTGCTGGGCGCGATTGCGGTTGCCGATACCGTGCGGCCGGAAGCCCGACAAGCCATAGACGCGATCCATCGCATGGGCATCAAGACGATCCTGTTGACCGGTGACGCCAAGGTAGTGGCGGATGTCGTGGCTCGCCAACTGGGTATAGGCGAAGTGGCTGCCGATCTCATGCCGGAAGACAAGCTCAACTATGTCAAGCACTTAGTGGCGAATGGTCGAGTCGTTGCGATGTTGGGTGATGGCGTAAACGATGCACCCGCTTTGACAGAGGCCACCGTCGGCGTGGCAATGGGCTCGGGCACCGACGTGGCGCGCGAAAGCGCGGACGTGGTGCTGCTGGGCAATGATTTGGTGAAGTTCGCCGAGACGCTGGTACTCGCCCGCCGCACCCGCCGCATCATCTGGCAGAACTTTACCGGAACGATAGTGATCGATGCCGTGGGTGTCGGTTTGGCTGCGTTCGGGTGGCTAAATCCGCTGTTGGCCGCGTTTATCCACGTCGCGTCCGAGATGACCTTTATCCTAAACTCCGCTCGGCTGCTGCCGAGCGGAGACGGTGGTCGGATTGCGAATCATCAAGTGGGGCCTGAAGTTTGAGAGACGTCTCACTATTTTTATTTAAGCGCCTCATTGAGGGTCAGAGCAACCGTTCGCTGACGTCGGCCTCAGAAAGCCCAGGGTTGCGTGGGCCGTATGCCACATCCTCTCCGGCCGAGTTGCAGAAGAGTGAAGCTGAATAACCAAGAGCTGCGAGTCTGGTTTGAGATTTGGGAACGCAGTCCCTCAATCTTCCAATTTTCCCCTTGACGTCATTCTAACAACCTGCTAGTAAGTGAAAACGGTTTTCAATATCATTTGCTGGGGGGGGGTTGTTATGTGGAGTAAAAAGTTCGTTTTAGCACTGGCTCTTGTTGCTGTTGTGCCATTACAGGTCATGGCTGAAGAGCCAAAGAAAATTCAGGATAATTCGTTCCTGCTGGAGGAAGCATACAATCAGGAAGCAGGGGTAGTACAGCATGAGCCCCTATGGCGGCGGCCAGTTCCTCAGCACGCTGCGCGCCGCCCTGCCGCTGCTCCCGATCGCGGTCTGGTCCGTGTCGCGTGGGACGCCGATGACGGCGGAGTGGCTGGAGCTTCTGAAGCTTCGCTCGGCCCACCACAGCTTTCCGAGCTCGTTCTCGGGCGACCTGCCGGACGCGGCGGCGCTCCTGGCGCTCGCGCTATTGGCGGTGTCTCGGCTCGCATCGGACAAGCGCCGGATGCTCGCTTTCTTTCTCGCCGGCGTCGCGCTCCAGTTCGTGGTCGGCACCGTATTCACCGAGTACGTCCCGTTGAAAGCGGTGTTGCAGTACCAGCCGCATCGCGTCTGGCGTTTCTTGATGCTGCTGCTGCAGGCGGTCGTGGCCGCGGGAGTCGTCTCGGGCATTCGCGAGGGCGGCGTCGGGCGCCTGGTCTCGCTGGCCATCGGCTTGATCGTCTTCATGCCTGGCCTCGAGTCGCTGCTGCCGGTGGTCGTGGTGCTGCAGGCAGCCCTCGGACGGCCTACGCCCGCGCTGTGGTCGCGGCTCAGCGCCGTCCTGGTGCTGGTCTTCGTGGGCGGCTGGGGCGACCGCGCGCTCGACTGGACGAGCTTCCTGTCCGATTTCTTCGGGCGCGCGTTGTCGGCCAGCGTGCTCTCCGCGGCGGCGATCGCGATTCTCGTGAAGATCGGCCTCGAACGCGGCGGCCTGTCGCGGAGAGCACTCTCCGGCCTCGGCGCGCTGCTCACGCTCTTCTGGTTGGCGCCCGACGCCTACGCGCGCGCGCGGCTGCGCTGGGAGCGCGGGCCCTGGGTGGACGTCCAGAACTGGGCGCGCCAGTCGACGCCGAAGGGTGCCATCTTCCTGACCCCGCCGCGCGAAGCCGGCTTCCGGGTCTTCTCCGAGCGCACCACGGTCGCCGAGTGGAAGGACGGCACCCAGCAGTACTTCGACGACCAGTTCGTGCGCGAGTGGGGTTCGCGGGTGGAGATCCTGGGCGACCTCCCGAAGCGCAACGACGAGGAGCTGCGCGAGATCGCGCAGCGCTTCGGGGTGAGCTATCTGGTGCTGCCCGGCCGGCAGAGCCGCTCCTTCCCAGAGGCGTACCGGAACGGCGGCTTCGTCGTCTACAAGACGCGCTAACAGGGGCCCCGAGCAGGGTCCGCATGCTTCTCTTCTCCGGATCGGCCTTTCCCCTATGATGCCAGGTCATGAGGAACGGAATGCTCGCGGGCCTGGTCGTGGCGACGGTGCTGACGAGCGCGCCCGC
>JANNLB010000108.1:0-1538 GCA_031396605.1 Geobacter sp.
ATGATGATCACGACAAAGGATACAATGCGTATGGCCACGACGATCGCCTCGGTCATGGAAACAAAGCTGAGCTGAAAGGCTTTTTCCGTTTCGGTCAGCGTTTCTGCAAGCGAGTTTTTAAAGGTTGAATCAACCGCAAGAGAAACCTCTGCCGCCGCTTGAGGGTTTTTGAGGCCGATGATATACACGCCGGTCTGGTCGGCCCGCCTGGCCGCTGTCTTCTTGAGCGACTCGTTCAGATACTCCCATTGAAAGAAGAACTGTGATTCATCGGTCGATTTTTCTGCCCCGCTGTAGATGCCGCGTACGACAAAATCCCAGGTGCCTGGAAAGATAGTCCCCTTAAGCGGAATCGAGTCGCCAACCTTCCAGCCGAAGCGATCAGCCAGTTTTTTCCCGATCACGCACCCTTTCCGGTCCAGCAGAAAAGCCCGCATTTCATCAGGGGTCAGTAAAAACTCGGGGTAGAGAGCCAGATAACTTTTCGGCTCGATGGCAAAATTGGGGAAAAAATTCTTTTCCGTGACGTACACTCCTCCGAACCAGTTGGCGTACGAAACCGCCGCAACTCCCTCGATGCGCCGGATACGCTCACGATAGGCAATCGGGAGAGAGAACACCAGCGACACCGCGTTCCGGCTGATCAGGCGGGTGGTGGATGAAGCGTTGACTCCTGCGTACCAGGCGCTGACGACCGTCTGCAGAAGTCCGAAAGCCAGAATGGCCACCGTAATCCCCAGAATCGTCAGGAGCGTCCGCACACGATGCCGGAACGCGTTCCGGGAAAGGAGCTTAAGGAGAAACATCGTTCAGCAGCCCCTTATCCAGATGGCGGATGATATGCGCCTTTTCGGCGGCCCGGGGGTCATGGGTCACCATTATGATGGTTTTTCCTCGCTCCGAGTTAAGACGGGACATCAGGTCGAGAATCTCCCCTGCAGAGACCCGGTCGAGGTCGCCGGTCGGTTCATCGGCAACCAGAATTGTCGGGTCCGACACGATAGCGCGGGCAATAGCCACCCGCTGCTGCTGGCCGCCGGAAAGCTGCGAGGGATAATGTTCCATTCGATCAGACAGAGTGACAACCCTCAAGGCGGCTTCTACATGTTCGCGTCGCTCACGGCGCGACAGCGACGTCAGCAGCAGCGGCAACTCAATATTCTCATATGCTGTCAACACCGGTATCAGGTTGTAAAACTGAAAGATAAAACCGACATTGACAGCACGCCAGCGTGCCAGATCCGATTCGTTCAGCGTCGCTATATCAACGCCGTCAATCACGATTGATCCGCTGTCTACAGCATCAATACCGGCGATCAGGTTGAGCAGTGTCGATTTTCCGGACCCTGACGGCCCCATCAATGCCAGGAATTCACCCGTGACGATCTCGAAAGAGATCCCTTCCAGCACCGGCACCGCCTGATTGCCGCGCTGATAGGCTTTTGAAACGGCGTTAATAGAGACAATGACCTGTTGTTCAGCATTGGTAGCCATGTTTATTTTTTCTCCGGAAAGGTGATCCTGCTGCCGTCTTTCAA
>JANNLB010000114.1:0-14826 GCA_031396605.1 Geobacter sp.
CGGGGTGAGAGAGGGAACTACAACCAAATCGTGTATCAATACAGCATAAAAATTGTTATAGCACGCCGGGGTGAGAGAGGGAACTACAACTGCCAAGAGTGCGATATCCAGTCGTTAATTGTTATAGCACGCCGGGGTGAGAGAGGGAACTACAACTGCCCTCGATGCCGGTAACGCCATTACATGTTATAGCACGCCGGGGTGAGAGAGGGAACTACAACTGGGAAACACAATTAAGAGCGCTTGGCGGTGTTATAGCACGCAGGGGTGAGAGAGGGAACTACAACGTGGCAATCTGCTCTAATCCGATGGTTCGCATTATAGCACGCCGGGGTGAGATAGGGAACTACAACGGTGGGGAATGGGAATATTACCCGATGAGTGTTATAGCACGCCGGGGTGGGAGAGGGAACTACAACACATAGGGGACATAAGGGGGACGCCCTTCACATATTCACATTTACATGATCACGCAATCATGATACAAACCAGAACATGCCAAGACAATCCAGGATAGACGCGCCTTGCGCTCTGCACCACATCATTGCCAGAGGTATAGAGCGGAGCAAGATATTCCGTGTAGATGCAGACTATGAAGATTTTCTGCGCAGACTCGGGTCGTTACTGTTGCAAACGGAAACAAAATGCTTTGCCTGGGCATTGATACCCAATCATTTCCACCTGCTGCTTAAGACCGGAAACGTACCGATTGCTACATTAATGCGTCGGCTGTTGACCGGATATGCGACCGGATTTAACCGGCGTCACCGGCGTAGTGGCCATCTTTTCCAGAATCGCTATAAATCCATATTGTGTCAGGAAGAAACCTATCTAAAGGAACTGGTGCGGTACATACATTTGAACCCGCTACGGGCAAGACTAGTCGGTGACATAACCGCACTGAATGACTATCCCTATGCAGGGCATGGCGCAATCATGGGGAAGCAGGAAAACCAGTGGCAAACAACAGACTCGATTTTGGAGTTGTTCGGCAGCAATCTCTCGCAAGCCAGGCATAACTATCATGAGTATGTCGCCGCCGGGACAAAACTTGGAAAACAACCCGGCCTTACCGGAGGTGGGCTCATCCGCAGTGCCGGCGGATGGACCGGTGTACAGCAGATGCGTAAAGCGGGGAGCTTTCAAAAGAGTGATGAGCGAATATTGGGAGATGGTTACTTTGTGGAGAGTGTGCTGGCCGAGGCGGACGAGAAAATGACCCGCCGGTTTGCATACAAGTCCAGTGGGTTAAGCCTTGATCATCTACAGCAGGCAGTTGCAACTTTGGTCGGCATAGAAACGGAAGAGCTGGTCGGCGCTTCAAAGGCACGCAAGATGACAAAAGGACGCATCCTGTTTTGCTATTTGGCTGTACGAGAGATGGGTTTAACGATGACGGAAATAGCAAATAGATTGAAGATAGCCTTGCCGACAGTAAGTGGGGCAGTCCTAAAAGGGGAGCAAGTTGCCAAGGTGGAGGGTGTAAATATCATGAATCTCTTGAATATGAATATGTGAAGGGCGTCCCCTATTGCTACCTACTACGCTATTGCTACGCTATTGCTACCGCGAAAGGCTTGTCCTGAGCGGGCCGAAGGGGGATTCAGGGGGACTTGAAGTTCTGTTCACAACAACCCCAGCACTCCTTTGATGCTGCGCTCAACCGCCGTCATCTCTTCCATGGTGAGACTGGTCAGGGGACCTTCTCCGAAGCGCTCTCTGTCGAGGGCGCGGGGTTGATCAACGACCACCTGGCACGGTTTGAGAAGCCGTTCGCGTGGTTCTATCATGATGCGCCAGAGTTTGAAGGAGGGATAGACCTGTGTGGTTAGCGGCAGGATAACAACCATCGGTGTGCCGCTTGCCGTGAGGACGTTGTCCTGGATAACCAGGACCGGCCGGATCTTTGCGATTTCGCGCCCCCGGCCGGGATTGAGGTTTGCGGCCCAGATCTCGCCGCGCCGCATCATTTCCACCACTTTTCGGCCGGTTTGGCGGGACGGGAGCCGCCCGGTTTGCGACCCTCGGCGATGTCCAGCGCTTCGTTGCTGATGGCCATGCCTTCTTCGGCCATTTCAAGAGCCGTACGACGGGTGGACTCATCAGCATAGGCGGTGCATGCCTCGGCCACCAGTTCGGCCATGAAGCGCTCCCGCTCGCGACGTGCAAGATAATCGACAATAGCGATTCGTACCACCTCGGAGCGCGGCAGTTGTTCAAGGCGGGCCTCGTCTTCCAAACGGTGATCCAGCTCTTCCGGCAGACGCAGGCTTAACGCGGGCATAATTGGCCTCCATGTATTGCAAAACGTAGTGCATAATGTATCGCACTATGTCGGTTTTGTCAACGCAGGTTAAAACATGCAGGTTATTCCATTTCCAAATCAAAGCGCTATCTTCGTTGGCTCGTCTTCGGCTCCTCAACGTACTATCTGTACGCCTTCGTCACCTCAATCCTCTCCGCCTTGATTTCATCTTTGATTTGAAATTGGTATTAAAACATGGCACGCATGAGATTTCCGGGAACACAGTACTGTGTTCCTTCTTTCGGGCGTCCGGGTGCCTTTTTATTTGAGGTTTATGGCTGTCCGGCAGGTTTAGACAACTTCAATCAGGGTGACGATCAAAACGTTTTGTATACAATGAAAAAAATGATTGAAATAGTATTATGCATTATATATAGTACTTTTATGTTATTCGAAATCGGTGCGGAAATAAAAAAAGAGCGCAAGCGCAGGAAGCTGTCACAGCAGACGGTAGCCAGCGACCTTGGTATGAGTCGCACTACGATCAGCTTGATCGAGTCGGGAACCGTTCAGGATATTGGTGTCAGGAAGTTGATCAGGCTTCTCGAATATCTCGGGCGTGAACTTCGGGTGCGTCAGGCCGGAATGCCGCCAACACTCGATGAGCTGCGGGAGGAGACATGAGTACCACCCTCGCTGTCTGGGCGGCTGACCAGCGGGCAGGGCTTCTTGGTCGTGCCACGGATCAACACCGCTCTGTTTTTACCTACGATCCTGCCGCAGAGTCACCTGCCGCTCAAGTCTCACTCACCATGCCGGTGCGCCTGGAAAGCTGGTCAAGCCGGGATTTGCATCCGGTATTTCAGATGAATCTACCGGAAGGCGCGTTGCTTGAAGCTATCAGACGCTCAATTGCGAAGTTGGCAGGCGACGATGATCTGACAATTCTGCGGGTAACCGGCGGCAATCAGGTCGGGCGTAACCGCTTCTCACTTCCTGATGATCCATTGCCCGGAATCGCCGAATCCCGCGAGTCGCTGGATGAGCTGTTATCGTATCCGGACACGGCGGAACTGTTTCATGAGCTGGTGTCGCGGTATGCTCTTCGGTCGGGAATTTCCGGAGTTCAGCCAAAGGTTATGATCGATGCCGCAGAACGAGGGACTGCGACGGTTGGTGGCTATATTGTCAAGTCCTGGGGGAGTGACTATCCACAGTTGGCAGCCAATGAATTTTTCTGCATGACTGCGGTGCGTAAGTCCGGTCTGCCGGTGCCAGAGTTTTTCCTGTCGGAAAATGGCGGATTGTTCGTAATAAAGCGCTTTGATGTGGCAACTGACGGATCTTCGCTCGGTTTTGAGGATATGTGCACTCTTCAGGCGCTCAATTCGTCCCAAAAATATAGCAGTACCTATGAGCGGATTGCACAGAGCATCAAGAATTTTGTAACTGGAGATTGTCTGCAGGCCGCACGTGAACAGTTTTTTACCTCGCTGGTGCTGTCCTGCATGGTGAGGAACGGGGACGCCCATCTGAAAAACTTTGGCGTATTGTATGATCGCCCCGGTGGTCTCGTTCGACTGGCGCCAGTGTACGACGTAGTGACGACCGCTGCGTATCTGCCGCAGGATATTCCGGCATTGTCGCTGGCCGGAACAAAAAAGTGGTGGCCGAGAAAAATGCTGGAAAAGTTTGCAGTGGCGCACCTGGCGCTGCCGATCGGAAAAGTTGGGCAGATATTCGAAGAAGCAGCGGATGCGGTGACTGATACCCGGAGGCTTGTTACCGGATACGTGGGAGATCATCCGGAGTTTAGCGCTGTTGGCGCCCGAATGCTGGCAGTATGGGATAGTGGTGTTGACAACCTGACAAAGAAGATATGATGTCGTGTATTCGAAGACGCCCTGTTGATGTTCAGCAGGAAGAAATCACCCGCAAATACACCCGCTCTGCCATCCGCAGCAGCCGGAAAAACAGCTCGGCCGCCGGGCGGTGACTGAATGAGACGTAGGGTCGGCGGATGTAGCAGGGGCGTGCTCCGGCGACGAGCGCTGCCAGACAGCCCGTCAGCAGGCGATCATCGACCATCATGATTGAAGAGAGGGGGACTCCGGCGAGTTCCCCTGTTTTGATGAGGCCGTCCGGGTATGGTTTTTTTCGTACTCCGGAAATGAAACGCATGGCGGGAAACTGTTCGGCAAACCACATTCTCCGCCCGTCGGTCGGTTTGTTGGAGAGGATGAAGATCCGGTCACCGCCAAAGACCTCCTGGCAGCGCGTCATCCATACGATAGCCTCGGGGAGCGGAGCAGGCGCGCCGTGACCTGACAGAACACCATCAAAGTCGAGAGCCAACGCTGCTATGCCTCGATCTTTCAAATCCGCCGCATCAAGGGTCAAAATAGATTTTGTCCGCGGAGTTTCGGATATGATCCGGGTCAGTTCGTGACGATAACGAAAACCGAGGGTGAAGCCGGACAGAATGTGGCTGAATTGAGCCACCGTTTATCTCCCGTATTTATAGGCAGCGGCGCAGGTCCCCTCACTGGAAACCATACAGGCGCCGACCGGTGATTCGGGTGTGCATACCGTGGCAAAGAGCGGACAGCCGAACGGAGCCAGCTTCCCTTTAAGCACTTCTCCACAGAGGCAGGCGGGGTTTTCGATCGGTTCCGGGACGTCCAGCGTTAGAACCAGCTCGGCATCAAAATCGGCATACTCTGCCCTGATGGCCAGGCCGGTGCCGGGCAACACGCCGAGACCGCGCCAGACGGCGTCACATGGTTCAAAGAGCTGGTGGAGGATCGCCTGCGCCTTTGGATTGCCTTCCCAGGAAACAGCGCGGCTGTACTGGATCTCTACTTTGCCTTCGCCGCGCAGAACCTGGGCCAGCAGCATCTCGATCCCCTGCATTACATCGGCCGGTTCAAAACCGGTCACCACACAGGGAATGTGGAACTTCCCGGCCAGCGGCTTGTAGGCGTTACCACCGATAACCGTGCTGACGTGGGCCGGACAGAGATAACCGGAAAGACCAAGATCCGGGTCGGCGCTGAGGACCTCCATTGGAATCGGGATGGTCTTGTGAGAAGCCAGCACGCAATAGTTTTTCAGCTTCAGACAGGCGGCCTCGATGATGCTGGCAGCGATCGTCGGGGCGGTGGTCTCGAAGCCGACCCCCAGAAAAACCACCCGGCGTTCCGGATTGTTTTTCGCCAGTGAAACCGCGTCACGCGGTGAGTAGACGATACGGATGTCGGCGCCGCCTGCCCGCTGTTCCATCAATGATGAGTGACTGCCGGGAACGCGCAGCATGTCGCCAAAGGTGGCGACAATGGTGCGAGGATCGGCAGCACAGGCGAGCGCCTTGTCAACGTAGCCGATCGGGGTGACACAGACCGGGCAGCCGGGACCGGAGATCAGTCTGACGTTTTCGGGGAGCAGAGAGCGGATGCCGTACTGGTAGATCGACATTGTGTGGGTGCCGCAGACCTCCATGAAGTTGACCGGCGCTGTCAATCGCTCCGCCATGCGGCGGATGTTGCCGGCCATGATGCGGACCAGTTCACGATCCCTGAATTCATCCTGGAATTTCATGCCTCCCTTCATACCCCCTTTCATACCATATCCTCTTCTGAAAAAATTTCCCGCATCAAGCGCAGGGTCTCCTCGGCATATTCCTCATCCAGCCGGGAAATTGCAAAGCCGGCATGCACAATAACATAGTCGCCGACCGCCACCTCTTCGCCCAGCAGAGTGACACTGGCTTCTTTCTGTACGCCGTCGACTTCGGCGACAACGCTGTCCCCATCTTTACTGACTATCTTCATCGGAACGCCAAGACACATATCAGATTCCTCTCCTTCCTGCGATTGCAGCCTGTCCCAGAGCGATGCCGCCGTCGTTCGGCGGCACCAGACTATGAGTGAAAACTTTAAGCCCCTTTTGGGTCAGGGCAGTATATATCATTTCACTCAAAAGACGATTCTGAAAAACGCCGCCCGATAGAATAACGCGATCGAGACCGGTGGATTCGGAGATGCGCAGGCAGACGTCCGTTGTGACCGTTGCGACGGTCTGATGGAAGCGACATGCGATGACGGCGGTCCGGATACCGGCATCAATATCGGTCAGGATCTCCAGGAACATCGGAGAGAAGTCGATCCGGAGCGGGCCATCTTCATTGGTAACAGCATACCGGTACTCCCCCCTTTGAGAAAGGGGGGATTTTGCATAGTCAGCCATCTCCGCCAACGCCTCAAGTTCGATTGCTCCCTGGCCGTCATACGACACAGTATGGCGCACATTAAGCAGCGCCGCTACGGCATCAAACAACCTGCCGCAGCTGGAGGTCAGGGGCGAGTTGATCCCTCGCTGCAGCATCCGGGTAAAAAGCGGCCGTTCTCCATCCGGCAGAATACGGGCAACCGGGTGATTTATCGCAAAAGCTGCATCTCCCAACGCCTGATACAGATAAGCCATGGCCATGCGCCACGGTTCACGCACGGCGGCATCCCCCCCCGGAAGCGGCGCCGGCCGGAAATGCCCCGCACGACGAAAGTCATCATATCCGCCAACCAGAAATTCACCTCCCCAGATCGTGCCGTCGGATCCATAACCGGTGCCGTCGAATATGACCCCGATCACATCGCCATCCAGACCGTTTTCTGCCATGCAGGAGGCAAGATGGGCGTGGTGATGCTGCACTCGTGTCAGCGGGACTCCGGAATCCTCGGCAAAACGGGATGAAAGGTAATCGGGGTGCAGGTCAGATGCAACCATGCCCGGTTTGATTGCCAGTATGTCTGACAGATGTGTAACAGTATGACAGAACGAGTCGAAGGTTGTCTGGTTCCGGAGATCACCTATATGCTGGCTGAGGACGGCGCGGTTGCCGTCGGCAAGGCAGACGGCACTCTTCAGCTCGGCGCCTGCCGCCAACAGCGGCGGCACCGTGAAGGGGAGAGTTATGGCACGTGGCGCATAGCCGCGGGCGCGGCGATAAAAAAGCGGTTTCCCCTGAAAAACACGCATCACCGAATCATCGCTCCGGATATGAATCGGCCGGTCGTGGAGCAGGAAGTAGTCGGCTATTCCGGCAAGGCGCTGCAGGGCATCACGGTCTTCAAAGGCCACCGGTTCGTCGGAAATGTTACCGCTGGTCATGACAAGGGCCTTGAAATTACCGCGCATGAGCAGATGATGCAGCGGCGCATAGGGGAGCATCAGGCCGAGCCAGCCGTTATCGGGGGCAATCAGTGCCGAAAGCGGTATGTCGGGGCGTTTCCTGACGATGATAATCGGGGCTTCGGGGGAGCGCAGCAGCCGCTCTTCCATCTCGTTCATCAGCGCAAGTTCGCGTGCCGCCTCAAGGGAGGGAACCATGACGGCGAACGGTTTTTCATCACGTTTTTTCCGCTCCCGCAACCGCCCTACCGCAACGTGATTGCAGGCATCGACCGCCAGGTGGTAACCGCCGATTCCCTTGAGCGCGAGGATTGCGCCGTTTTTAAGGAGTTGTATTGCCTGGAGAATCGCTGCGTCGCCTCCCCCCTCCCAGCCTCCCCCCGCTGGGGGGAGGAGCTTGATTCCCTCCATCTGCTGGGTTGGGGAGGGGGATTTTACCAGCCTCACCTGAGGTCCGCAGGAGTGGCAGGCGATCGGTTGGGCATGAAAGCGGCGATCAAGCGGATTCCGGTATTCACGCAGGCAGTCGGGGCAGAGCGGAAAAGCGGCCATGGTCGTGTTCGGGCGGTCGTAGGGAATGCCGGTGATGATGCTGTAGCGGGGGCCGCAGTTAGTGCAGGTTATGAATGGATAGCGATAGCGCCGGTCGGCCGGGTCAAAAAGCTCCCGCAGGCAGTCGGAGCAGAGCGCCGAATCGGGGGCTATCTGAATATCGGCTGTCCCGGTTCCACTCGGGAGAATCGCAAATGTGTTGTCGTCACCGACCGGGACATCGGTGCGGAGATGGGAGGTTACCTGTGCCAGGGGGGGGAGATCGCTTCGGAGCAGGAAATCAAAGGTGTCGAGTTTGTCATCAGTACCTTGAATCTCCAACTCAACACCGGCCGGGGTGTTGCGCACCCAGCCGGTCAGGTCCAGTTCATGCGCCAGTCTGAATACGAACGGGCGAAACCCGACTCCCTGAACAATCCCCTGAATCGTGTGCCGTTGGCGACGAATCAGCGGCCTGCCCCGGTGCTGAGCCATTGATACCAGGCCTCCATCCCTTCCCCGCTCCTGGCCGACAGTTCGAAGATGATGATGTCGGGGTTTACGCGGCGTGCATACTCCTTGCATTTCTCAACATCAAAATCAGTGTGCGGCAGCAGGTCGGTCTTGTTGAGCAGCATGACGGTCGAGTTACGGAACATCTGGGGATATTTGAGCGGTTTGTCCTCCCCTTCGGTGACCGAAAGAACAGCGACCTTGTGGTGTTCACCCAGATCGAAAGCGGCCGGGCAGACCAGATTGCCGACATTTTCAATCATCAGCAGGTCCATGTTGTCGAGATCAAAGTTCTCGGCGCCGTGCATGACCATGTGGGCATCCAGATGGCATCCGGCGCCGGTGTTGATCTGGCGTACCGGGACTCCGGTTGCGGCGATGCGGCGGGCATCGTTATCGGTCTGCTGGTCGCCTTCGATGACGGCGAAGCGGAGCTTGTGCGACAGGTCGCGCAAGGTACGTTCCAGAAGAGTTGTCTTTCCGGAACCGGGCGAGCTGACCAGGTTCAGGACAAAAATTCCCTTTTCCTTGAACAGGGCGCGGTTAAAGCCCGCCAGGCGGTTGTTTTTGCCAAGGATATCTTCTTCGATGGCGATCTTCGTTCGTTTCCCGGATTCTGTGCCATGCCGGTGCGAATGTCCGTCTTCGTGAGAGTGCCTGTCAGAGCCCTCGTGATTGTGAGTGTGATTACTGCCGTGGTCGTGATGATGATCATCATCATGAGTATGGTTGTGATCGTGATGATGGCCGGTTGTAGGACATCCGCAGGTTGTACACATCGGAATACTCCTGAAACGTTGTTTTGAGGAAGAGTATCAGGTTCTCACGGCAGATGCAATATCAGTTGCGCGAGGATGGTGTTTACGTTTCGCTGAACTGCAGCTGATACAACCTCGAATATATCCCGTCCGCATGCAGCAGCTCTTCGTGTGTTCCTTCTTCGACCTTGATACCGTGCTGGATTGTGACGATACGGTCTGCATCGTGAATGGTGGAGAGGCGATGGGCAATGACCAGTGAGGTGCGCCCCTGCATCATTCCCTTGATCCCCTCCTGAATCATCTGCTCAGAGGCGCTGTCGATGCTGGCGGTAGCTTCATCCAGCACGAGAATCTCCGGATCGAAAGCGACGGCGCGGGCAAATGAGATCAACTGTTTTTCCCCGACGGAAAAATTACTGCCACGTTCGCGCACCTCTTCGTCGTAGCCTCCCGGAAGCCGGTCAATGAAACGGTCCGCTCCGACCGCCGCCGCCGCCTGTCGTACGCGCTGCCGGACTTGTTCATCTCCGAGGCAGATATTGAACTCAATGCTTCCGGCAAACAGGCAGGGATCCTGGAGAACAACGCCGACCCGACGGCGAACCTGCGCAAGGTCAAGCTCCCGGATGTCCGTTCCGTGTAAAAGTATAGTACCGCGCTCGATGTCATACAGGCGTGTCAGAAGCCGGGTAATGGTTGTTTTGCCGCCGCCGCTTTCCCCGACGATGGCGATCCGCTCGCCGCGATGAACCGAGAGGTTGAAACCGCTCAGAATATCGTTACCGATCTGATAGGAAAAAGATACGTCGCGGAATTCGATGAGTGGGACTGAACTACCCCCCCTCCCAACCTCCCCCCGCTGGACCCTCTGGGGCCTAAAGGGGGAGGAGTAAACTCCCTCATCCAGCGGGGGAGGGTTGGGGAGGGGGGACGATGAGTCCGGCGTATCCAACAGGGCAAATATCCTCTCCAGTGATGCCATCGCCCCCTGCATGACCGAATATTTTGCCGAAAGGTCACGGATGGGAGCGAAGAACTTTTCAATATATTGAATGAAGGCGACCAGTATGCCGAAGGTGAGGGCTCCCTTCAAGATCTCGCCGCCGCCGTACCAGATGATCAGTGCTACGGCAATTGAGGAAAGCGCCTCTACAAGGGCATACAGAGACGCATCCCAGAAGACTACCGGCATGTTGGCATCGCGATATGATGCGTTCAGTGTGCTGAAACGACGCTCTTCATCCCGTTCGCGGTTGAATATCTGGATGATGCTGATGCCTGAAATGCATTCATTGAGAAAGGCGTTCAGGCTCCCCAGGCGGGCGCGAACTTCACGAAAAGATTTTCTCATGCGTCGCCGGAAGGTGTAGGCGACATACAGCAGAACCGGCAGGACTGAAAAAGTCACCAACGACAGCTTCAGATTCATCCAGAGCATGACGGAGATGATCCCGATCAGCAGCAGGACGTCACCGACGATGGTGATGATGCCCGAGGCGAACATTTCGCCCAGCACCTCGACATCGCTTGTCAGCCTTGTGACTGCGCTCCCGGTCGGCACGCGGTCAAACCAGGAAACCGGCAGATGCATGACGTGCCGGTACAATTCCGAACGCATGTCCGACATGACCCGCTGTCCAACCGACTGCAGCAGATACACCTCCAGGAAGGATAGCAGCGATTCAGCCAGCAGGATGCCGAGGAATCCGAGTGCGATATGTTCCAGTCCGGCAAGTTGACCGGTGATGATGTGACCATCAATGGCGAGCTTGATGATCCAGGGCTGGGCCAGTCGACAGGCTGCAACCAGCGGCAGTATCAGCACCACGACGGTGATCGACATCCGGTAGGGCGCCACGTAGCGCGCAAAGCGCCGTAAAAGCGCGGTGTCGTAGGCCTTGCCGGCTATTTCCTCTTCGTATATTCCGCCGTGATGCATGGTAATGAGAGCCCGTCCGAAAGGTAAGATTGTCCGGGTACTGTAGCAGATTTACCGTTCTGAATGAAATAACAAAGGGGGCACCCGGGCATCAGCTCTTTCATTTTATTCATTCAGGGGAAAAATGATCAGACGTATTTCTGTAAAACAGGTTTTGTTACTTGACAGAGATTATTTATTATTTATAGTGTCTGCATCTTAGATTTTGCTGAAAAATCCAGATTCAAAAGGAGTCTCGTATGAAAAAAATGCTGACGGCAGTAACGTTGCTGGGTTTGTCGCTTCCGGTGATGTCACAGGCGATGGAGTTTCAGACTCCGGGCACGTTGGGGATGGGGCGGGCCGGCGTAGCCCGCACAACAGACGCCTATGCCACTTTCATCAATCCGGCAGGTCTGGCATTTCATGAAAAGGCGTTCAGCACCAAGTTCAATGGCGCGGTTGGTCTCAGAATCAGTTCTTCTCTTGCTGACAACGTTGACAAGGTTGGCAAACTCGACACTGACAAACTGTCGTATACCGCAACGGGTAATGCCGTTACGGATGCAGCGCTGGCGACAGCTTCGACTGCACAGGCCGTCCAGGCTCTTGCGATTGTTGATGATATTGATAAATCCAAAGGTTCTCTTTCTGTGAATGTTGACCTTGCCCTTGCCTTCCAGTTTAGCAACTTCGCGCTGGGAATCGGTGGGATGTCCGAACTCGGTGGACATGTTGGTTCCTTCGACAGAAACAACCTGAGGACAGGTGATGAAACCATTACAAGCACAGCAGCGTTAACTAATATTAAAGATTTGGTAACAGATATGAATGGAGGTGTGCCTCCAACAACTACGGCAAATACACAGACATATTTCAGCCAGACTCAGTGGCAAAGCGTGGTTGACAAGGTTAAGCTGGCTATTCCAGGAGTGTCTGATGCTGAAGCAGCGACATTGGCAAACAGTGTCGGCAGCCAACTTGCCATACCGGGCACAACTCTTGCCGGCCTGACTTCAGATCAGGTGGTTTCTGGTCTTGATCTTGCTGCACAGTCATTTTCCGGCGGCAGCTTGGATAATAACAATACAACCATTAACCTTGTCGGTATCGCCATTGCAGAGGTTCCTGTCTCGTACGGCCATAAATTCGACCTTGGCTCCATGGGTAAACTTGGTGTTGGCGGCACATTGAAGGTGATGCAGGGGACGGTCTATTATCAGGAAGCATTTCTTTTCCGGGATTTCAAAGATGGTTCAAGCGATTTTACCAAGAGGGTGAAGGATAACAAGGCCGACTCTACGGCCTTTGGTGTCGACCTTGGAGCTATGTGGCGTCTTGAAGATGTGAAGTTTATCGGGCCGATCAATGTCGGCCTGGTTGCAAAAAATCTGAATTCACCCAAATTTGATGGTCCCAAAAACCAGGCTACCGGTGTTGATACCTCTGATGTCAAGGTTGAACCGCAGGCGCGCCTTGGCGTTGCCCTTGACCCTTTCAGCTGGTTATCTTTGGCAGCTGATATGGACCTTACAAAGAATAAAACCGTACTTCCCGGACGAGAGAGCCAGCTGATCGGAGGAGGACTTGAGGCTCACTTTGATCACTGGTACTCGTTGTGGCTTGCATTCCGCGCCGGTGCTTACAAGAATATCGCTCAGGATGGCAGCAAACCGGTTATTACAGCCGGTCTCTCACTTGGGCCGAAGTATCTGCGTCTCGACATCAACGCCGCATTTGCCACTGAAAAAGCCAGATACGACAACAAGTTGTATCCGAATGAGGCAAAAGTTGAGTTTGCTCTGAGTACGGCTTTTTTCTAGCCAGAAAGACAATTCGCCGTACACAAAGAGGCCCGCAGATTTCTGCGGGCCTCTTCTGTTTACATCATGTCAACCGGATCTATATCGACGGAAATGCGGACGGTTGAAGAGAAAACCGCCTGCCGCCGCCAGAAGGAAAGTAATCGATGAAGATCCGCACGGTTCGCGCTTTTAAGCAGAATCTGGCGGCGAAAGCGGTTTCTCAGACGATAGATGGGGGAAGGGGCGGGACCGAGAATTTCAACCCGTATCTTAAGTTTCGATTTGAGCCCCGCCAGCATACGGGCGGTAGCGTCGGCCTGTTCGGAGACGGACTGCTCCGACAGTCCGGATATGGCAAAGGCGGCCAGAAATGCGAAGGGGGGATAGCCGGCTTCCCGGCGAAACTCCAGCTCCTGGCGATAAAAACCGGCTGCATCATGCTCGGCGGCAGAGCGGATCGCATAATGCCCGGTGTCTATCGCCTGCAAAATCACCCGTCCGGGGCTTTCTCCTCTTCCGGCCCGTCCGATGACCTGCGACAGCAACTGAAAGGTCCGTTCAGCAGCCCGAAAATCGGGCATTCCCAGGCTGGCTTCGGCATTCACAACCCCGACCAGCGTTACTTCCGGGAAGTCATGCCCCTTGGCAATCATCTGGGTGCCGACCAGGATATCGGCGCTTCCATCGTTCATCCGTGACAGCAGACGCTCATGACTCCCTTTGCCGGAGGTCGTATCACTGTCCATACGGAGAATCCGCGCCGTCGGCAGCAGCTCTTTCAGGTCGTGTTCCAGTTTTTCAGTACCGGCGCCCAGCTCACTAAGTGTCGTTCCTCCGCATGAGGGGCAGGTGCCGGGTGCCGGGACGGCATAGTCGCAGTAGTGGCAGAGACTCTGCCTCCGTTGGCGGTGATAGGTGAGGGTGACGGAGCAGTTGGGGCAGGTCAGCGGTTTCCCGCACTCCGCACAGACAAGAAAGGTTGCAAATCCTCGCCGGTTGAGAAACACAATCGACTGCTGGCCCTGCTCATGCGTTTCTGCCAGACATCCTGACAGTGTCGCAGAGATGATCTCTTTACTCCTCTTCATCGCCACCAGTTCGACGAGCGGCATCGGACGACCCTCAACCCGTTCCGGCAGTTCGAGGAGCGTCAGCCGTCCCTCACTTGCGGCATGGACAGTGGTCACAGATGGTGTTGCGGATCCGAGAAGTACGGCGGCATGCTCCATTCTCCCCCGCACCAACGACAGATCGCGGGCATTGTAACGGAGTCCGTCGGATTGTTTGAACGAAGCTTCATGCTCCTCATCGACGATGATAATGCCGATGGTGTCCAGCGGAGCAAAAATCGCCGAGCGGGCGCCGATGACGATCCGTGCCAGTCCACGCCGGATACGCCGCCACTCATCATAGCGCTCGCCATCGGAAAGACCGCTGTGCAATATGGCAATGCCGCCTCCGAAGCGGGCCTGAAATCGGCCGGTCAGCTGCGGGGTCAGGGCAATTTCCGGCACGAGTACCAGAGCGTTTCTGCCGAGTTCGAGCGCATATGATATGGCCTGAAGGTAGACCTCTGTTTTGCCGCTGCCGGTTACCCCATACAGGAGAAACGGGGTGAACTGCTGCTGGTCGAGGCAGGCTGTAACTGCATCGAGTGCCGCTTTTTGATGGGTGTGCAAACAACGTGGTTCGTCACGGATCACGGTATGATCTTTAAATGGATCACGGTATACTTCGCGCTCTTCTGCCGTACACAATCCGAGTTCGGTTAAACGCCTGAGTTGCGGGGAGCATGCACCGAAGCGTTTACGAAGTTCTCCAGCTGAAATTCTCCCCGCCTCCCGGATGACCGCCATAATTTCCACC
>JANNLB010000115.1:0-3069 GCA_031396605.1 Geobacter sp.
GGACTTAAGGAAAAAATCCTGGCTGCTGTCAGATCCCGGATGCGGCTGGTGATCATCCCCGCGCAGAACAAAAAGGATCTGGAGGATATTCCGCCGGAAATCTTGAAAAAGGTCAAAATTGTTGCGGTTTCAGAAGTTGAAGAAGCTCTCAAACTCGCTTTAGAGAAGTATCCGCCGCCAACTCCGGCTGCTGCTAAAAGAAAGCTGGGAAAATCTCGTTCGACAGATGCTGTTCCAGCACGCAAGGCGCGTTCAGGAGCAGGCATACCGGCCTAGTACCTTGAAACTAATAAGTTCCCCCTCCCTTGGCGGGAGGGGATTGTTTGATTGTTTGATTCGAGGTGATTTATGTCTGAAGATATCATCTACTCCGCGTCCTGGTTGATCAATCCTGATGCTCCGCCTGTTGCCGGTGGGGCATTGCTCGTTCGCAACGGGATTATCGCAGACACAGGGCCGCTGGACGTTCTCCGCAGGGAATATTCCTCTCCGGTGATTGATTACCCCGGATGTGTTCTGCTGCCCGGGTTTGTAAACGCCCACACCCACCTTGAACTAACTCATTTCTCTGCCTGGCGGCTCCGGTCGTCAGTCGATTACAATCCGCGCCGGTTTACCGACTGGATCATCCAGTTGATCAAGATTGTGCGTGGCCTGGCAGCTGGTGAGTATCCCCCCTCAATTCGGGAGGGGGTGCGCATGTGCCTGGAATCGGGAACAACAGCGATTGGCGAAATCATCACCAATCCGTCGCTGGCCGCGCTTTACTACAGCTCTCCCCTTGCCGGTCGACTCTACTTCGAACTGTTGGGGCAGGAACCCGGCCATTTTAAGGGCAAACTTGCTTCTGCGACAGCTGCGGCAAGTCACGGCGAAGTGAACACACTGTTGACCGGCCTCGCTCCTCATTCGCCCTATACGATCGCGCACGAACACCTGGCAATAATTCGAGACGCTTCAGCATCAAACGCTCTCCCGCTATCCATTCATCTTTCGGAGTCTCGTTCCGAGGCCGACTTTATCTTTGACGGGACTGGAGACCTTGCTTCTGATTTTTACCCATTTGTCGGATGGGAGCGTTTTCTAGGGTGGCCGGCCCGTTGCAGTTCTACGGAACTGCTCGATCGATACGGCCTGTTGACACCGTCCACTCTTGCGGTTCATTGCGTCCACATGTCGGTTGCCGACGCCCGCATTATCAAGTCGCGCGGCACGCATATCGCTCTCTGCCCCCGGAGTAATGAGCTCCTCGATGTCGGACGAGCCCCGGTCAGACTTTTCAGGAAATTCGGTATCCCTCTGTCGCTCGGCACCGATTCGCTGGCCAGCAATAACTCCCTTTCATTGTGGGATGAACTTCGCTTTGCTCTGGAGACCTTTCCGGAAGATCTTTCTGAACGGGATGTTTTCCGTATGGTTACGGCAGGAGGTGCGGATGCTCTTGGTATCTCAACAGTCTGCGGTTCGCTTACGGCCGGAAAACGGGCAGATTTTCAGGTGATCGGGAATTGTGACGGTGGTGAAGAAGGGGTGCTGGAGCGGGTTATGCGGGAAGGAAGCCTGCAGGACGTTTTTGTCGGCGGGGTGCGCTACACAGGAAACAATCTGGTTGATGATAAAATTGACAGCAGTAAATTTATTAAGAGAAAATAGTTCAACCCTTTTTCAATAGTTTTTCCTCCAGAATCATATCTATCGCCAGCAGAAAAACCCCGACGCAGATCAGTGAATCGGCGACGTTGAAGGCCGGCCAGTGGTGCCGGTACCAGTGAGCGTCCAGAAAATCAATCACTTCCCCCAGGCGGATCCGGTCGATCAGGTTGCCGACGGCGCCGGAAAAAATCATGGACAGCGAAATATGCGCCAATTTCTGGTCGTCACGCAGTTTACGAAAGGCGACCAGAATAACGACCGCTGCAATGATTGAAACGGTTATAAAAAACGGCAGCCGCCACGATGCGTTGGCAAGGAAGCTGAAGGCGGCCCCCTTGTTCCTGACGTAGGTGATATGAAAGAAGTTTTCAATTATCGGGATCGAGTCGAACAGCTGCATGCTGCGATCAATAGCGATCTTGGTGATCTGGTCAATGATTATGCCAACAATGGCGATGCCGGCGAACAGGGTATATCGGGTTCTCATGGATTATTCCCTTACTTGACGGCAGTCGTACATTTGGGGCAGATGGTCGGGTGTTCGGCATCCGTACCCAGCTCCTCACTGTAATACCAGCAACGCTCACATTTCACTCCGGGAGCAGCGGTAACCTGGACTTTCAGGCCTTCCAGGTTTTCCGACGTCCAGTATTCTCCTTCCAGATCCGCTACCAGGGTTGCTTTCGACACGATAAAAATGCTGTTCAACCCGGCAGCATATTCCTGAAGGAATGCAAATAGTTCCGGCGGGGCGGCGATGGCAACAGCTGCGTCCAGTGAATGTCCGATGGTTTTGGTGACACGGGCGAGTTCAAGTGCTTTTGAAACATCCGCGCGCACTTTTATGATGCGCTCCCAGCGGGCTGCCAGATCATCATCTTGCCACTCAGGATGACGAGCGGGAAACTCTGCCAGGTGCACGCTCTCTTCTCGCTTACCCGGCATGAACTGCCAGACTTCGTCGGAGGTGAATGAGAGGACGGGAGCCAGGATACGCACCAGAGTGTCGAGAATGCGGAACATGACCGTCTGGGCGCTCAGTCGCTCCAAAGAGGCTACCTTGCTGGTGTACATGCGGTCTTTAAGGATATCGAGGTAAAATGAACTCATCTCTGTCGTACAGAAACCGTTGACCTCCTGATAGATGACGTGGAATTCAAGGTCCTGATAAGCGGTCAGAACACGTCCTTTCAGAATTTCGAGCTGATGCAGGGCCCACCGGTCGATTTCCGGCATATCCGGGAACGGCACCGATTGGGTTTCCGGATCGAAATCGTTGATATTACCGAGAATATAGCGACAGGTGTTACGGATGCGGCAATAAGCTTCCGCAACCCTGGTCAGGATTTCCTGTGATATGCGGGTGTCATCCTGATAGTCCATGGCGGAAACCCAGAGGCGGAGGACGTCGGCGCC
>JANNLB010000131.1:0-5127 GCA_031396605.1 Geobacter sp.
CTCAAATATGTGAACCGCTACCATCCCGATGCCCGGGTGGTAACAGCCGCCATCGACGACATCCTTGTCCGTCACGCAGCCGATGTGACCCGTGACATCACATTTCATGCCCGCATTAACCATGTGGGCCGATCATCCCTCGTGGTCGGCATCCGGGTGGAACAACCGGGTGAGCCGGTCAACCACATTGCTTCATGTCATTTCACCATGGTTGCCCGTTCAGGGCAGGGCGAACAGGAGTGCAGCGTCACCCTGCCGCCGCTGGAGTACCTGGACGAGGCCGAGCAAAGACGGGCCGGGAAAGCGGTGGCAAGCCGGGAAGAGTACCAGCGGCAGCAGGCGCTGTTGTCGGAACCCCCCTCGCGGGAGGAGTTCGAGATGCTTGTCAAACTCCACCAGTTCCTGGATGAACCGTGCTTGTTGGCGGGGCGACGGGCTCAGGATGAAACATGTTTCAGGGGGTACAAGGCCAGCCGGCTCGTCACCGAATCCTGGGAGCGGATGTATCCGGAAAAGGAGAATGTACCCCGGTCTATCTTCGGCGGCTATCTGATCCGGCGGGCACTTGAACTCTCCTCGATCTGTTCCGATCTGGTGGCCCCGGATCGCACTATCATCGCCGCAGTGACCAGGATCAATTTCTTTCAGCCGGTACGGATCGGAGATACGCTCCACTTCACCTCACGGGTGGTCTACACCAGCGGCAGCTTTATCTGTGTAGAGGCGAGCATCGAACGGACCAGCCGCGACCGTACCACCAGGGCTCTTTCCAATTCCTGCTTCTTCACCTTCGTCAACGTGGACAACGAACTTGCCCACCAGCCGGTGCCACTAATCTATCCCGCCACCTACGCAGAGGACGCCCGCTACCTGGCGGCCCATCGGAGTTTCCGGGCATTGGTGGAGCATCACGCATTAATTTAACAATTGGGTCGCCCCTCTACAATAACATTAAGGCCGTAGCGTGAATAGATGCTTAGTCCATTTCCAAATCAAAGCGCTATCTTCGTTAGCTCGTCTTCGGCTCCTCAACGTACTATCTGTACGCCTTCGACGCCTCAATCCTCTCCGCCTTGATTTCATCTTTGATTTGAAATTGGTATTAGTCATTTACCCCGCTGAGATACTTTTTTAATTTTATAAAAACCACAAAGAAACCACATAGAAACCACGTAGAAACCACGTAGAAACCACGTAGAAAATTTTGCTCAATCTGGGAAGTTTGGGATACGAGTTCTGATCGCTCCTTTGATTTCACGTTGAACAAACATAACAAATATGTTATGAGGTAATTATGTCCTGGATAATTGACTACTACAGTGAAGATGTTCGTTTGGAGATTGAATCCTTGCCTGCTGGTATTCGAGCTTCATACGCACGCCTCACAAATTTGCTGGAAGAGTTTGGGCTTGACCTCCGCATGCCGCATTCACGGGCAATGGGAGGAGGATTGTTTGAACTGCGGCCGAAGGGGCGCGAGGGCATTGCCAGGGTGTTCTATTGTATGAAGGTAGGAAGAAAAATCGTTGTGCTGCATTCGTTCATAAAGAAGACGAACGAAACCCCAAAGCGGGAGCTTGATCTCGCCCATCGTCGGCAAAAGGAGATAATGGCGCCATGAAAAGAACAGAACCGACAAAAACCCATAAACAAATGGTTGAAGAGTGGAAAAAAGATCCGGAATTCAACGCCGAATACAATGAACTGGATACCGAGTTCAATCTGCTGCGCGAGCTCCTGCTGGCACGGCAGAAGACCGGTCTTACACAGGCCGAGGTTGCTGAAAAAATGGGAACAAAGGCACCGGCAGTGACACGACTGGAAACGGCGCTTTCGGGAAATGGCCATTCACCAACCATTGCAACGTTGAAAAAATATGCCCAAGCGGTTGGATGCAAACTTGAGGTGCATCTAGTGCCAAGCAATGCAGTTTAACCAGTCGGCTGATCCGGCAGAAGCTGGGAGGGCTGGGGTATGAGTTTTAGTAACTCCTGGCCACAACTCACATTGAAGACAGCAGGGGTTAGCCTGATCGACTGTGACCATCGGACACCAACCGCTGCGGAAGACGGCTATCCGTATATTGCCATTTCGCAGCTCAAGAACGGCCATATCTCACTGGAAGGAGTTCGCCGCATTTCCAGCGACGATTACCTTGGATGGACGAAGAAGCTAAAGCCGCAAGCGAACGACGTAATCGTGGTTCGTCGATGCAATTCTGGCGATAGCGCACATGTTCCGCCTGGACTGGAGTGTGCGATCGGACAAAACCTGGCTGTAACCTTCGGGAGTCTGGTAAAGGACAAGGATAGTGCGGGAAGTCATGTGATACCGCCAAGCTGGCGGCCCGATGGAATAAAGAATGTTGATGTGAAATAGCAATAAGCAATGTTCTATGCGATAACAGCAAGGAATGCAGATGGAAAAACCTGACATAGTTGCCATTTACCTGGTTGCTGAAAGTATTATCATCTCCATCCTCTTGTCAAAAATAATCTCGCGGTAGATTTTTGCTGAATGGATGAGCCCACCTCAGCATACCCTGGTGCAGCAAAGGCTGACATCCAAGTAATCATCCCCCACCAAAGGTGGGGGCATTCAAAGTCGTGATCCGCTCAATGCGGTTGTTCAAAAGATTATCTGACCACCTGCCGCGCCAGGAAAGCGCCTGGTACTGGAATTTGTGTGTATTTAAGAAATCTCGCAATATAAAGCCGGGAGCATCTTTCGACACCCCCGGCCCCGTAACCCGGCTACATCCACAATGCTGTTATTTTTACAAAATTGCTGCTAATACCTGCCTAAAGAGTAATTTTACTCTCGGAGTTAATCCACTTCAATTGATCCTGGAGGCTCTTCAACTCTTCAGGAGTATAAACCGCCGACCCTTTTTCAATCTCCCTATTAAGACGATCAACTCTCTTCAAAACGTTTTCATCGCCGCCAATGCAGTTTTTAGCCACGATCAGGCATTCATCCTTCTGACCTTTTAATTCATAGGTCTTGAACCGGCTATAGTCGTTAGGCAGACCCGTTGCTTTCTCTTCAGAAAGAACCGCTGTCGAGTAAAATGCGGACGACGCCACAATTGCCAACACTAAGAGTAAATGTTTCATGGTTGCCTCCTCTTCTACATTCGTTACTTCTCACGTTCACATTCTATCAGATTGTAATTATCATGTCACTAAATCCTGACGCCAGCAAGTGCGCTACACAGCTGTTCAGCAGGACTGATTTATCACTCGGATCGAGGCAGTCAGTACTGCTCCAGAAACTGCCAGAGCCGCACAAACAATCGTCTTTGAGTCAACGTGAGTAACGGTTAAATTTTGCCCTAAAATTGAGAATTACCTTCCATTGAGTGCCCGTTGAAAGCACTTAACACTTCGGACTGATACATGTATTTCAATATTGACTATCAATATCAATTTGCTATAATAATAACCGTAGCAGGCGGATTAAATGCAAAGGGAGGTGGATGGCCATGGCAGGTGTAAAACAACTTAAATCTGTTCTTGGGTTTGGCGAGCGTGGAAATGTACCAGTGGTAACGTCGGGAAAAGGAGAGTCGTCCGAAACGCGGAAAAATTGGCTTGAGAGCGCGAGATTGCCGGCGCTTCTGGACGATATGGAACGAATGATGAATGAGATTTTCCGTCGGCCATTGGCGGGGTTCGGTGCGGCTCCGTTTCGCGGGCTGCTGGGTGATGTGGGAACAACTATTGACATTACGCCGGCGATTGACGTCTTTGAGGAGGGTGGTTCCATAGTTGTGAAGGCCGAGTTGCCCGGCCTTTCTCGTAAGGATATCGAGGTCAAACTGATCAACAATACCCTTGAGATCACGGGTGAGAAAAAGACCGAAGAAAAGATTGATCGGAGGGATTATCTGAAGGTCGAACGTTCCTACGGTAAATTCAGCAGGACGTTGCGGTTGCCGGAAGGATTGGATAGCGAACACGTGGCTGCCAACTTCACTGACGGCGTGCTTGAGATCAAAATACCGAAGATTGAAGACAAACGGGTAGTGCATAACATCACGATCAAATGATGATGTATTCCCCGCAAAAGAGGGTGAAAGGGCGGGGCGGCTTGCGCCGCCCCGCCCTTTTGGGGTGACCGGGTACCAGTGTAATGCAATGAATTCACGGTACTGGTGATATGAGAGTGTCCACTGTTTACAGGGCACCTCAGTACCACAATTGCCGAATACGAACAGGGTGCCGCCCCAATATCATGAAAAAGGGAGGATACAGTCATGGCACTTGTAAAGTACATCCCGCTGAGAAAACCACGCAGCATGCAAGAGCAGATGAACCGACTGTTCGACGTATCCTGGAATTTTGATATTTCAGGAGAAAATTTGAATGAAGGTATCTGGCAGCCGTTGGTTGATATCTACGAAACTGCCGACTCAGTCGTAATCAAGGCGGAGTTACCGGATGTCGACCAGAAGGATATTGATGTACTGATCGAAGAAAACACCCTGACTCTCAAAGGTGAACGCCGACAAGATGGAGAGGTTAAGAAGGAGAATTATTACCGCATTGAGCGCTACTTCGGCACATTCCAGCGCAGCTTCAACTTACCGACAACGATCGACCAGGAGAATGTGGACGCCATCTGCAAAAAGGGGGTTTTAACCATTACGATGTCCAAGAAGGAAAAAACCAGGCCCAAACAGATCAATGTCACTGTAAAACAGGCATAAAAAGGGAGCTGTGGCGACCCGGATCGCTTACGTTTAGACTAAAAATGGCTACCGATGGTTTACGATGTGTGTGGAGGGTCTTTCTTATAGGCGGGCTGTTGTAGTAAAGTATCTTTACGTGTCAATACCGACTCTTTATAGCTGGATTCCAGAATTAGCTCGTGCGTGGCATACTGTTTCAAATTTTGCGTGCGTCCCAATATGTCGAAATAAAATCTCTCATTTCAGCAACATAAGCTGCTCTCTCGCACTATCGTAGCCTATGGAAATGATCTCCTCTGCTCGGCCGAACTCCAGGAAACGGTTTTCTCGCAGTGGATGTCGAATGATCATATCTGGTTTGTCGATCCCCATAGGGGTTTCCGTTATGCTGGTCTCCATGCTATTGTGCGAGGCCATTAACAGCTCTAATATGT
>JANNLB010000150.1:0-15483 GCA_031396605.1 Geobacter sp.
CAGACCTGAAACTTCTGACCGAACAAGCCAAGCCGCGTTTGATTCATCTATTGGACAATGCCATTAGTCCATCACTGCTGCATGCCCTTGCGGAGAATCCACCGGGTGCCCCCTGGTACGGTTTTGTCCGAATTGACAAGCATCTGGCCGACCCGTCATTCTGTAGGGCACTGAAGCGTTCCGGGTGTGTTATGCTCAAGCTTGGCCTGGAGTCGGGCGATCAGGATGTACTGGATCGGATGAACAAGGGGATCAATCTCGGATTGGCTTCACGGGTGCTGATAAACCTTAAGGAAGCGGGGATCCGGGTCTATTGCTATCTGTTGTTCGGAACACCGGGGGAGAGTGCGGCGGCGGCACGCAGAACGCTTGAATTTGTAGTTGGTCACCACCAGACAATTAATTTTCTCAACATGGCGCTGTTCAATATGCCGCTGCATGGAGAAGAGGCTCGGGAATACGGGGATAAACCGTTCTATGAGGGCGATCTTTCGCTCTACACAGCTTTCAGCCATCCTGATTCCTGGGATCGTAGTCAGGTGCGCCGCTTTCTGGAGAGTGAATTCAAGCGTCATCCGGCCATAGCCGCAATAGTCAGGAACGATCCGCCGCAATTCAGCTCAAATCACGCGGCGTTTCTCAGCGGTATACAGTAAATATCACCTTAACTTTTTGATGTTATTGTGTTATAAGTGCGAACGAATATGTCGCGGGAGATGACATGGAAATTTTTGGCGGTTTCATGGTAATGATGAGCATCATCGTCCTTTTTCTGGCGGTGGTTTGGTTGATCATGCCGTTTGTCGTATTCGCGATCAAGGGGAAACAGGATCGGACTCTGGAAGTTCTCGAGGCGATGGAAAAACGGCTGGCGTCACTTGAAGCCTTTCTCACGACCGTTAAACCGGGACAGAACAAAGCCGATCCTGCCGGAGACAGCTTTACATCAGCCGAATCATCAGCTGAATCATCATTTCAGCATCCGCTTGAAAATGCGGCGACACTGACTGAACCTGCTGTTGAGAAAAAAGGTCCGGAAGCGTCACCTGCTGTGTAGAACCTGGAGGATTTTCAAGATGTTGCTGCAAGGAAAAAAGGTCGTAATTTTTGGTGTTGCAAACGATAAGAGTATAGCCTGGGCGATCGCCCGGCTTTTTCATGAGCAAGGTGCCGAACTGGCGATAACATACGCCGGAGAGGCCTTTGAGAAACGGGTCCGCCCACTGGCTGAGTCGATCGATGCCGCAGCAATTCTCCCCTGTAATGTTACCTGTGACGATGAAATAGATTCAGTCTTTAAAGAACTCGGCGCAGTTTGGGATGGTGTTGATATTATCATCCATGCGGTCGCTTTTGCGAATAAGGAAGAGCTGAAAGGCACTATCTTGAATACTACACGGGAAGGCTTTGCCACTGCTATGGACATCAGTGTGTACTCCTTCCTGGCAATCTTGAAAGCTGCCCATCCGATGATGCAGGGGAGAGGTGGCTCCGCCCTTACTCTCAGTTACTACGGTGCTATGAAGGTATTCCCGAGTTACAACGTCATGGGAGTTGCCAAAGCAGCGCTTGAGTCATCTGTGCGCTATCTGTCCGAAGCGCTCGGCCCTGACGGTACCCGGATAAATGCCATTTCCGCAGGTCCGATCCGTACCCTCGCGGCTGCAGGGGTCAACGGTTTCCACACAATTCTCAACCACGTCGAGTCTAAAGCTCCGCTGCGGCGATCCATCACCCAGGAAGATGTGGCCAATGCGGCGCTCTACCTCTGCAGCAACATGGCCAGCGGTGTCAGTGGAGAGATTCATTATGTTGACGGCGGCTACAACATCATCGGACTTTAGTAAGTTGGAAGTTGTTTCCTGCGGCTTGTTACAGGAAATATCTTCGTTAACGCACTTAACCTGTTTATCAGGGTTAATTCTGGAGTCACTCTATTAAAGAAGCATTCGGCAATCTTGCAGGTTTAAAATCAAGCCAAATCCAGTCTCTGGAGCGCCTGTACCGCAGGCGGATACCGGTGGCGGAATTCTGCTCCCACGAACTGGCTGTCCGCCTCGTCGAACTCTCAAACGATCTCCGTCGCCAGATCGCCATTATCGTCAACCGCGCCGGCAGTGTCGAATATGTCATTGTCGGCGATGAGAAAGGGGTGGTTATCCCCGAACTGCGGGATTATCCGCTCGGAAAAAGGGTCATGCGCGGCCTGCGTTTGATCCATACACACATGAAAAACGAGCCGTTGTCCGAAGATGATTTGACCGATCTTTCCCTGCTGCGATTTGATCTGCTGGCTGCCTTGCTGTTTACCCCCGGTAAAGGTCAGATTTACGCGCAGCTTGCCTGGCTGGCACCTGACCAGAGAGGGACAACGACGATCCTCGACCCGATTGCCCCGCTTGAACGAATTGACCTCGACTGTATTCATTTCATCCCGGAGCTTGAAGCCGATCTGGAAAAAGCGGCCCGTACGGCAGCCAAAACCAAGGATGCTCTTGAACGGGCTATTCTGATCTCCGTCACGACTTCCGGCACCCGCCAGGAGGCAGAAGATTCCATGGCGGAACTGCGTGAATTGTCTCGCACCGCTCAGGTGGAAGCGCTGGATGAATTCGTCCAGCGTCCGAAAACCCTTAACCCCCGCACTCTGATGGGGGAGGGGATGATGCGTGATGTGGTCATCAGGGCGATGCAGCGAGGCGCAACTATGCTGGTTTTCGATCAGGAGCTTACTCCGGCCCAGATCCGCTGCATCTCTGCGATGACGGAGCTGAAGGTTATCGATCGAAGTCAGCTCATACTCGATATTTTTGCCCGGCGCGCGAAAACGCTCGACGGCAAGGTGCAGGTCGAACTGGCTCAACTCAAATATCTCCTGCCGCGTCTCTCCGGTCGAGGCGTGCAGATGTCACGTCTGATGGGAGGTATCGGCGGGCGCGGACCGGGTGAAACCAAGCTGGAAACTGACCGGCGCCGTGTCCGTGACCGGATCACGAGCCTTGAGCGGGAACTCAAAGAACTTTCCCAGGGGCGCGACCAAAGACGTAAACAGCGGGTCAAGGCGGGGGTGCCGATCATATCGATTGTCGGATACACCAATGCCGGGAAATCGACCCTGCTGAACGCCCTGACAAAGAGTGATGTCTTTACGGAAGACCTGCTCTTTGCAACGCTTGATACGTCCACCCGCCGCCTCCGTTTTCCGCGAGAGCGTGAGGTGATCATCACCGACACGGTCGGGTTTATACGTTCCCTGCCTAAATCTCTGCTGGGGGCTTTCAGGGCGACACTGGAGGAGATGCGCGACGCCGACCTGCTGCTGCACGTGGTGGACGCTTCTCATCCCCGTTTTGAGGATCAGATCGCTCAAGTCCGGACTATTCTGGCGGAGCTGGAACTGGGAGATAAACAGGAGCTGCTTGTGTACAACAAGTCTGATCTGCTGGATGATATGAAAAAGAAGGATGCAGTGGCATTTCTCAAGGTTCGACAGTCAGCAAGAACCCATAACAGTGTCATGGTGTCGGCCCGCGACCGCAAGAGCTTGGGGGGGCTGATGGATGAGCTGCAGAGAAGGTTCTGGCCGGAGGAGGGTGCTGTTACTCAAACTGCGCCTTAAATTCTGCTATCATCTGTTGTAACTCAACAACTTCACCCCGCAGGAGTGCAACCTCTTCCTCCAGCTTCGCAATCCGTTCATTTTCTGCCACCACACGCTGCCGGGCAGCCTCGGGACGCGCTTCAGCAATCTCTTCAGCAATCTCCGGCATCCCTGAAAAAAGTTGGGCATAGCGCCCCTCTTTTCGCCCCGGTTGACGGGGCATCAGGGAAATCAGCGGTATTTCCCGCACCATCAACTCCTGCAGCACCTCTTCAATCGCTGCCAGATCACCAAACGGATACATCCGTTCCCCCCGGGTGCGCAGCTCGCCAAGGGTTTGCGGGCCGCGTACCAGAAGTTCACACATGATCGCTTGCTCAGCCGGCATCAAGCCCAGTTTTTCAGCCAGCAGATGCCGATATTTCGGGACCCGCCCGCCCTCTGCCGACAGAACTGCCAGCTGCTTGAAGCGGAGTGAATCCAGGGCCCGCACGACATCCTCCTCCGCCAGAGTCATTGCCGGATCCCGGTTCGATTTCTGGTTGCAGGCGTTAGTAAGAGAATTGAGCGACAGAGGATAATTCTCCGGCGTAGTCAGCTCTTTTTCTATCAGGCTGCCCAGAACGCGGGCTTCATTATCGCCAAGAATCATATCCACTTTAGTATCCCGTCTTGTATCAATGAAATGTAGGCATCTTCTCCTGGAACAGTACGTAGGGGCTGACAATCAACATGGCAAACTTTTTGTGCTCATCTTCTTCCCAGGAGCGGATTTTTGCGTCTGACGGCTTGCCGATCATGCCATTCTCAACCAGATGCTGGATAATCTCGACGTCGTCGGCAGCAACTTTATGGGCCGTATCAGCCAGATCAAGGGCATCATCAACCAGAATCAGGCCGCCCCGCAGCATGTGAGCTCGCAGGGAACACCACTCTGCTTCATCAATCGTAAGAGCCATTTCTTCTTTGCTTGGCAACATATGCTGTTTCCTCGTCCTCATGTCTTCACCGGTGCCGGTCACGTATTTTTATCACGCAACAGAGACAAAGTCCACGCCTTCCTGCCACCCACGCCTTTCAGCCACAACGCGAAACTGCTCACGCGCCCCGCGTACGCCGATGGCTACGATCATTTTTCTACCATTCAGATGAAGCTGGTCGGGGGATAGTACCGGAGCGTTGTGCAGAGTGCGCCCGATTTTTCTCGGATCAACATCCAGCCAGGTGGAAACCGTCACACCCGCAGCATCCAGTAATCGCTGCCATGCCCGTGCTTCAAGTCCCGCACCGGCGATAATTACGTCACGACTCTTTTGAAGAAAACCGTGCAGCAGGTAGTGGCATTTGCAGGCGCGGAAGGAGTGTAATGAGTATTCGTCCATGGTGCGGGTGGCGCGTTCGGGGTGGTCACGCCAGAACAGGAGTGTCTGCGGCAGGCGGGCAAACTGTACACCGGCCGCTGCCATCCGCAGCCAGAGATCGTAATCCTCCGGCCAGTGGTTGTCCTGGTAGCCTCCCAGCTTTTCCATGATGGTTCGTCGTGTCATAATGCCGGGGTGGACGAAGGGAGATTCGACAAACAGATCCCGGATGATGAGAGAATGATCCGTAAGATTGTTCTGCCATGACTCATAGTCAATCATTCCCTGCTTGAGGCAGGTTCTCGGGAAATGGCGGAAGTTGCAGGCAACCATTCCGGTATCAGAATGTTTTTTCAGATAGGCTGCCTGCAGTTCCAGACGCCGGGGGTGGCAGATATCATCACCGTCCAGACGGGCCAGCAACTCTCCACGGCAGACATTCAGTCCGTTATTGAGCGCAGCCACCAACCCGCCCTCTTCGCGACGGATTATCCGCACACGGCTGTCTCTGAAAGCTGCATCGGCAAGGATGGCTGCTGTCCGGTCGCTTGAGCCGTCATCAACCGCAACCAGCTCCCAGTTGGTGAAGGTTTGTCGATAAAGGGAGTCAAGCGCTGCCTGGAGGTAGCGCTCTTCGTTACGGACCGGCATGAGGATAGAAATTGAGGGCAATTTAACTAATATAAAAGTTTTTTTGGCACACTACGCTGAATAGTCTGGAGATACACCCCGGAGCCATCGTTCCGGTTGTGTGCCGGATGCGCCAGCAGGAGATCCTCAGATAGATAGGGAACCGTAGAGGCCCACAAACCGGCGCTGCTGATGTTGCAGGCTCCTTTCCAGGGATCAATCGGGAGATACAGGGCACCTTCGGCTTTATAGACTCCAAAATGCAGGTGCGGGATCTGAGAATTGCCTGAGCTCGCAACGTCGCCGAGATGCTGACCGCTCACGATTATCTGCCCTGGAGCGACCGTCAGAGAGCCCTTGCGGAGATGCGCATACAGTGTCAGATAGCGGGTGTTGTCAAGTACGTGTTCAACAACCACAAAGTTTCCTGCATTGAAGCCGAGTGTAGCTGCTTTGCCCTGCTCAGCCGACAGATCGCTTTTTTCCTGTTCATCACAGTCATGTTCGATGTCACTCGGGCAGTGGTCGAATCGTCCGTCTGCTGTCCAGCGCACTATACCGTCAGCAGCTGCGAGTGCGCGTACTCCCTGCTCGACCGATGAAACAACGATATCTGTCCCCTGGTGGCCTGTGTAGCCCGGTTTACTGCACGAAAAAGAGAGGCCGGTTCCACTCACATCAGGATAGCCGATTCGAAAGTGAGTACCGGTACAATCGATTCCCGGAACACAGGAAATCGGCCAGTTAAATCCGTCATCCTCTGCAGAGGCAGCAGTGATTGTACTGAACAGTGTATAGAGAATCAGTATCGAAAGTGTTTTTGAGAAAAACATATGAAAGAATCAATCCACCTGTGGTAGTAATGTCGTTCGAGGAAAAATAAAGCCTAAAGGCCGACATCAATTAATTAAAGCTCAAAATAGCGGAAAACATCTGACTGCCCGGTAATTCATATGGCAGACCATCTCGGGAATAAAGTACGCCAATACAGAGCAACAGCTGATAAACCGACTGTAACTCGCCGTTCCGCCGCGATATCAATCCAGAAATACAGCAAATATTATGCCGATAGTAATATCAGTGCATACGCAATTTGTGCTTGACGATAGCGCTTGATATGGAGAGGATAGGGTATAATCCAGAGAGGGAAAAGAGCGGCATGAGAGAAACATCTGACCGGCATACGTGGTCGTTTGACCGTATTTCTGAAAGTTTGGCGCGTCGGGAGAACCAGTTTGATCTGCAAGCCGGTGACCGTGCGCGGGCTTCTGTTGCCATGATACTCAATCAGTCCGATCATGACCTTGAAATCCTGTTTATTCAGCGTGCCGCTCATGATCTTGACCCCTGGTCAGGTCACATAGCGTTTCCAGGGGGCAAACTGGAAGAGGGTGAACTGGAATGTCAGGCGGCCTGTCGGGAAACGCTTGAAGAAACCGGAATTGACCTGGGTCAGGGACATTATCTCGGGCGATTATCCGATATCTTCGGAGCTAATCTGCCGGTGAGGGTTTCCTGTTGTCTGTTCGGCATTGATCGGATGCGATGCCGCCCGGTTTTGAACGAAGAGGTCCGGGATCTGTTCTGGGTCACACTTTCCGATCTGCGAGATCAGGGACGGCACCTGCGGAGCAGTGTCGCTTTTGATGAAAAGCGGTTCGAAGTGCCGGCAATCACTCTACCGGTAGACGACAAGCCGGTACTGTGGGGAATCACCTATAGACTGGTGATGCAATTTTTGTGTCTTCTCGAAGGTGAAAACGCCTTTGGTGAAGAGTGTAGCAGGCTGCCTGTGTTAATAAAAATCGATGAGGAGGATTGATCATGAGTGAAAAGACAGGAATTATTACGTTTAAAGGAAACCCGATGACCCTTCTGGGACCCGAGCTCAAGGTGGGTGACGCCGCTCCGGACTTTGTTGTCGTAGACAATGGGCTTACTGCTGCTTCGCTTTCCAGTTACGCCGGTAAAATCAAGATCATCAGCGCGGTACCATCCCTCGATACCCCCGTTTGCGATACCGAAACCCGCCGCTTCAACCTGGAGGCTGCTTCTCTGCCGGGAGATATCGTAGTGCTGACAGTCAGCCTTGATCTTCCGTTTGCCCAGAAGCGGTGGTGCGGCGCCGCCGGAATTGACAAAGTTGTCACCTTATCCGACTACCGCGATCGTTCTTTCGGGCTTGGATACGGGGTGCTTATCAAGGAGCTGCTGCTTCTCACCCGCGCCGTTTTCGTCGTTGACGCCGCCAATACCATTCGCTACATCCAGGTTGTCCCCGAAGTAACCGGTGAACCCGATTATGCGGCGGCTATTGCTGCGGCTAACGCACTATTGTAGAATGTTTTTCTCTGTCAGGGCGCTCCGCACGGAGCGTCCTGAGCAACTTGGTTCAGTCTGCAATCTTTTTTAACAGCCACGCCATGTTCTCTCCCGGCACACAATATTCAAATATATTATGGCAGAAGCATTTTCGGCCGATGACACAACATTGATTATTCTCCGGGTCTGCGTTACACTGAATGCCGCTCTGCCGGTATGGGCATGATTTCATACATCAAAAGAGAACAGAGGAGATTGCGATGTCAATAAAAGACAGTTTTTTTCTGGAACGGGACAAAGCGGTACTGGTTGTGATTGATGTTCAGGAAAAACTGTGCGTTGCCATGGACGAGAAGGTGTTGCGTAAACTGACCAAAAATATCGGCATATTGCTGGAAAGTGCCGCGGAGCTGAACATTCCGGTTCTGGTGACCGAACAGTATGTCAAGGGTCTGGGGCCGACTCTTCCCGAACTGAAGGAAAAAACCGCGGCAGCGTGCTGCCGGGAAAAAATGACCTTCAGTTGTTGCGGCAGCGCAGAGTTTGTCGCGGCCCTTACGTCAACCGGCAGGACGCAGGTTATTGTCACCGGAATGGAAGCTCATGTCTGTGTGCTGCAGACCGTTATCGACCTGCGTGAAGCCGGACTGAATGTCCATGTAGTGAAGGATGCCGTCATGAGCCGCAACAAGCAGAATTGGCTCACTGCAATTCAGTCAATGACCCTTGCCGGAGCAATCCCCACCAGTACTGAATCCGCTCTGTTTCAATTATTGAAGATTGCAGGAACGGATGAATTTAAAAAACTGTCGAAGCTGGTGAGATAGACGACACGACTATGAGGTTGTAAAAACATGCTGAACGATCTCGGCATGGTGCTGGATACGTGCCAGGCCCGGCAGATGCGATTTGTAGGCGATAAAAGGAACGCCCGCACCTCTGGCGGCCTGCATATCCACCTCTCCGTCACCGATAAAGAGAGCCTCTTCCGGCCTGGCTTCAAAATAATCCAGCACTTTAAGGAGCGGTTCCGGGTGGGGCTTCGGGTGAGTGACCTGTGATGCCGTCATGACGCACTCGAAATAGCCGGTCAATCCGAAATCCTCGATTATCATATCCATTGAAGTCGCCCTGTTAGTGCAGATCGCCAGCGAAGTGTGCCCCTTCAACTGGTCAAGAGCGTTTACAAAACCGTCTTCCAGGCGCATGTAGGGCATCAGATCGCGATAGTGAATAGTCTTGGCGAACCTGAGGGCATCTTCCCGGTACTGATCTCCGGCAAAAAAATATTCCATCACATTATTGAACGAATAGGTATGAAGAACCCTTCTGGCATCACTGTTATCCCGGTCAATCTCCGGCCTTCCCAGAAATTCCATGACGCGGTTGTAAAAAACGTAATTGGATTCAATCGAGTCAAGGATCACGCCATCACAGTCATAGATGACAACTTTATAGCGGCTTTTCAATTCATTCACGTGTTGGCTCCGGGGCTGGACCATCAAGCTTGTCTCCATATTCTTCCCACTCGATCGGCAGCAGATATTTTTTGCGGCTGTTACACTCCTTGCAGGCTGGAACAACATTGTTGCGGGACGCCTTACCTCCGCGCGATACCGGAACAAGATGATCCATGGTCAACTCGTCCGGAGGGAAATTTCCGTTGCAATAATGGCAACGCCCCAAAGCAATCCGGTTTTTCCACCAGCGGCTTTTGCGGAGTTCCCTTGATTTCTCCCGTTCCCGCTTTACTTCAACTTCGCTTGTTTCCAGAATAAAGTGATCCATAATCATGAGCCCTTCATGAAAATAACGCCTCATTATGCCGACCAAGGATATCTGTAAACAGCATGATTTGGTAGTGATAATAGTTGGCAAAGGATGGTTGATACAATGTCGGCCAAAAAAATGGTTGATATATTCCGGCTGGTGGGTTATAAGACCAATTCTTAATGCGCTTGTAGCTCAGCTGGATAGAGCAACGGACTACGAATCCGTAGGTCGGACGTTCGAATCGTCTCAGGCGCACCATAAAATCAAGGGGTTACGGGTTAAACCGTGGCCCTTTTTTGTTTATACCTATTCCCGTCTAAGCTCTGTCTAATTATGAATGTAGGTTGGTCAACTTCGCCGCCGATAAGGGTCAGATTTAAAATCCGGTTCACAGTAGTGCCATGCTATGTATCTCTGACCTTTAACTCCTCTGCCTCTATCCACGCATCGATCGCACCAGGCGCCATCGGCCGTGCGATCAGAAACCCCTGGCCAAACTGGCAATTCAGCCCCTTAATCTGATCCAGTTGGTGGTCCAATTCTACCCCCTCGGCAATGACATCGAAATTCAGACTTTTGGCCAGCGAAATTATCGACGTGATGATCTCCTGGTTTCCCCCTTCAATGGTCAGCTTGTTTATGAAAGAGCGGTCGATTTTGAGCGCATTGATCGGGAGACTGTGCAGATAACTGAGCGACGAATAGCCGGTGCCGAAGTCGTCTATGTGGATGTGTACCCCCATGGCGCGGAGCCGGTTCATTGTTGCTATCGCCACATCGATATTTTCCATGAGCATGCTTTCTGTGATTTCTATCGCAAGGGTGTGCGGAGCGACCCCGGTTTCTTCAAGAATCCCGGCCACGATCTCGGCAAGATTTTCCTGTGCGAACTGTTTCCCCGAGATGTTGATGCTCATCTTCAGGGGCGGTTGAGAGGGGATACGCTTTTGCAATACTTTCAGCTCGCGGCATGCCTCACGCAGGATCCACTCACCGATCTTGACGATCAGTCCGGTTTCCTCGGCCAGGGGGATGAACTCCATGGGATAGACAGTGCCCCGTGTTGCATGATTCCAGCGGACGAGAGCCTCAAAGCCGACCAGCCGATGCGTTTTGACATCAATAATGGGCTGGTAGACCATGGTCAGTTGATTGTGGTCCAGGACACCGTGCAAATCGGATTCGAGCTGGATCCGGTCAAGGATGCTCGCATGCATTCCGGCATCGAAAATTTCGGATGATGCGCTGAACTTTTTCTTTGCCTCATACATGGCAATGTCGGCATCGCGCAGGACCTGTTCTGCTCGTTCATAGAGCTCCGAACCGATGGCGATTCCGATACTCACGGCTGAATATACTTCATGCCCCTCGATCATAAACGGAATTGACAGGGTCTGGTGAATCCGGTCAGCAACGTCGATGGCATCCTTCACCTCTTTGATGTCTTCCAGCAGAACGGAAAACTCGTCGCCGCCGAGGCGGGCGACAGTATCTCCCGGTCTGATACACTCTACCAGTTTAATCCCTACCGCAATGAGAAGTTTATCTCCGACGAGGTGGCCAAGACTGTCGTTCACGATTTTGAAACGGTCCATATCAAGAAAAAGGACGGCATAGAGCTGGCCGCTGCGGCGTGTTGATGTGGTGATGACGTGCTGGAGACGATCCATGAACAACGAACGGTTCGGCAGATCTGTCAGGGCATCATGGAATGCATTATACACCAGCTGCTCTGTAGCGATCTTTCTTGACATAATGTCCGTCTGGGACCCGGCCATGCGGTAGGCCTGTCCGGAAGCGTTCCTGACAGCCATCCCGCGGGATAACATCCAGTGGTATGTCCCGTCCTGATGCAACATGCGGAACTCGTTCTCTAAATGAGAGTTGCGTCCGCTGATATGGGAGGCAATCCGGGCCTCCAGTTCGGGGCGGTCATCGGGATGGACGCGGCCAAGCCATTCCTCGGGCTGGTGGCCGATTTCATCGTCAGCGTATCCGAGCATCGATTTCCAGCGACTTGAGAAGTAGACGGCATTATTCCTCAAATCCCAGTCCCACAGCCCGTCGTTCGAACCCTGGGCTGCCATGGCATAGCGCTCCTCACTCTCGCGGACGGCTTCTTCGGACTTCTTATGCTCTGCAATCTCCTCTTCAAGTTTTGCGTAGCCGGTTTGGAGAGAAATGCTCATATCATTGAAGTGCTCGGCAAGTTCGCCAAACTCGGTTTTGTCGCTGTAATCGACCGTATAGCCAAGTTTCCCTGCCGCAATCATTCGTGTGGCATCGAGCAGTGCATCGATGGGCCGGGTAATGGCGCTGGCCACGTATAATGCGACGATGACGCCGATGATAAGGGCCAGCAGCATTGTCGCAATCAGGATGCCCTGCACTCTCTTCACTTTCTCAATCGCATCGGTGGTCATGGCTTTGAGCCTGGTACTCGCCAGCATGGACATGTCTTCGGTCTTGACGAGAAGCTTGTTGCCGATGCGGGCCGCTTCCAGCTGGTTTTTGTTGATCTGTTCGGCATTGGCTGAGGCGGTTATATAAAAGCTTAGGGAGTCCTGATAATCAGCGATGAGTGATTGGACTTCATCGAGCTGCAGGGAAACTTCAGGGGTATGATGGCAGGTGGTACAGTTCCGGGCGGCCTGTTCGAGGGTTGCAACATTTTCGATTATGTAGTCGAGCTTTTGGCCGAGTTCGGTGTTAACCGTGTAGAGGTCTGACTGAACGGTCTGGATCGACTTGAGCAACTGCTGTCTGAGAGTCTCAATCTGATGAAGCTTTATCAGACGGCTATGCATGTCGTTGGTATTTCTGACATGTATGTAGGCGGATATAGACCCGAGAGACGAGATCAGAAATACAGTCAGAAATGATAGTATTATTTTTTGTCTCATTTTTCGGTCACCATACAATAATCAGCACTATAGAAGGGCACAAAAAAGGGCTTAAATTGCTATTTGTTTCTGTAGTCATAGGTCATCACGTTGATCCCGCACTTTTTAGCCATATCGTATACCGGTTGATAGTCTTCGATGGAGGTTTCAATGAACTGTAATGCGCCAAATTGCTGTAGCACCGCCTTCCCATCCGGATCGTTGTGCAGGCCCAGCAGCACTGTCTTCAGTTTGTTTTTGAGCGGTTCGGGCAGTTTGCTCCGAATGAGGAGTCCGTTCGACGGTACACGGGGAGATTCTGCAAGAATGATGAGCTCATTTTCTATTCGGGGGTCATGTTTTCTCACCCGATCATAAACGTCGTGTTTGGCTGCACCCACATCGGCTTTCCGGTTCAGTACGGCGTAGATCGCCGCATCGTGGCTCCCGGTAAAAAATTTTTCACTGAAAAAATGGTCCGTATCAGTAATGCCGTTCTCCTTCAGATAGGCGAGCGGAAATAGGTATCCGGCTGTCGTAGCCTTGTCAACGTAGGCCATTTTTTTGTTTTTCATATCTGCCGCACTTTTGATGCCGCTGTCTTTCCGTGTAAACAGATAGCCATGATAGGTGGAAGAGCCGTCCATGTTCACCGGTCGCACGAGAGGGACAACGCCCAGTTTCTTGATGGCCAGAGCGCCGGTAAAGGAGCCGAAGAATGCGCCGTCCATCTTTTCCGCGGTGAACCGCTCGATAATATTGCCATACCTGCTCAGGATCGTGAACTCAACCGTCACGCCGGTTTTTTTAGCGAGATACTCGCCGAGCAGTTTGAAGCGCTGCTTCTGCTTGAAAACGTTCATCTCAGGCAGAATGCCGATCAGGATTTTTTGCTGTGATGACTGCGCCAGAGAGGGCAATGGAATGCAGAGTGAGAGACTGATGGTGCTGAGAAGAATTAAACGCAGAACGTGTCTCATGATGCACCTGCCTGTTGAGTAAGTTAAAAGTGATTTTTGCGTTTTATAGCATGTTAATTAGTAATCCTGCTATTTTTTCGAAAAAAACGACTTTGTAAACGTACTTATCCCATATATCAAGGCTTCAATCGGCGTAACCATAACACAACTTTTGAATTCAGTAAAAAACATTGTGATTTTGTACCGATGAGTTGTACCGGCAGAACATCCGGGCCGGTTTCATAACGTCCTTCATCTTCGCCGTGGTTGCCATCAAGGCACTTCTCAAATTTATAGCAATCATACCTTAATATCGTTCAGCTTTGTGAGATCTCTCTGATAAGGCCGGAAGGTGAAACAAGCGGTGAAGTCTCATCCTCGCTTCCTCGCCTCGTTCCTGAAAATCAGTAGACGATATTCCGCTTTGGCGCAGTTCCCGCCACGATTTGCTCGAATGCCTTGCCCTGGTCCGAGTTTATCAGCAGGTATCTGGGCAGTTTATTGACACTGTCCGCAGGACCGGCGTGATGGGCCACAATCGTGAAGGTGGAAACGTAACCTGCTTCAGCGGCTTTCTGCAGCAGATAATCATCGAAGATGCCGAACGGCCATGCCAGCATGTCAACCTTTCCTCCCAGCTCCTTTTCGATCTTCACTTTTGATTTGTTTAGCTGCGTCACCACAGATTTTTCATACTCCTGCGGTTTCATTTTTTTCTTGTCCCTCTTGAAATTCGGGTGCCAGTAGGTATGGCTCTGGAAGTCGAACAGCCCGGTCTTCTTCAACTCCCGGATCTGGTCCCAGGTCATGGCGTATTTGGCGTTTGAAATGGCTGACGGGTAGATGAACACCGTCACCGGCACGTTATACTTCTTCGCGAGCGGCAGCATGTCGGTGTACACAGATTTATGCGCGTCGTCCTCGACGATCACCACCGATTTGGGAGCCGGGGCGGGGCCTTTCTTCTGATACCAGTCAACCAGCTGACGCAGCGGGATCACTTTATAGCCGTTGTCACGCAAATATTTGAGGTGAGACTCGAACACCGGAGTGGTGATCGTCATGCCGTCGGCCACCGTCGGGCCGAAGCGGTGGTAGAGCAGGATAGGAACAGAGACTTCCTGGCTCACGGCAGGCTGATTTTTCTTGGCTTCTAGTGGGGAGGCATGTGAAAGGGAGATGGATAACGAAAAAAACAACGGGACCAGCAGTTGCAGACGGTACTTCATAAACAAAAGACCTCCGGAGGATAATATTGAAAATTATCTTAGCAAAGATGCTGCCCGGAAGCGATCATTTTGAGTTTTATTTGAGTTTTATTTTCATTGGTACCATCCCGAACCCTGATAAACAGGATAAGTGCGTTAACGAAGTTATTTTCTGCCAGAAAAGTTCAGAAAATAACTTCTAACTTACTAAAAATAGCCTGCGCTGTTCCGCCTGCTTTCAACGTATGATGCCGGCATGGTTTTGCGTATTATCAAAAAAAGCAGAAAAACGGCTCTTTTTGCTGTATTAGATGATCGCAGGGCATATTGCCGTTACACGGCCACACTATCCAAAGGGGAGGTTACGTAAGTATGGAACAACGGATCAACGAACTGGAGATGCACTTCATGCAGCAGGAAGTGACCATTCAGGAGCTGAATGAAATTGTCTGCCGGCAGGAGTTGATACTGGAACAGTTGCGGAGGGATTTTGCGTCTCTGAAGGAGCAGTTCCTCGTCATGTCACCATCTGTCTCACGCGACTCCAGTCAGGAAGAGCCGCCGCCGCATTATTAGTAAGTTATTCCATTTCCAAATCAAAGCGCCATCTTCGTTGGCTCGTCTTCGGCTCCTCAACGTACTATCTGTACGCCTTCGTCGCCTCAATCCTCTCCGCCTTGATTTCATCTTTGATTTGAAATTGGTATAACTAGCGAGGTGTTGCGATGCTCTCAAAAAAGTCATCAA
>JANNLB010000171.1:0-2231 GCA_031396605.1 Geobacter sp.
GTCGCCTTGAGCGCTTTCAACCTGAACATAACCAGCAACAACAAGAAAATGAGCGTCGAATGTGCGTTTCAGGGAAGCAAGGTATTTGAACAGGGCGGACCTTTTACCGACCTCTACAGTGCATCAAGCCTGGATGCCAAGCGGGATGATCGGATTCGCAACTCTGGAAATATTATTGCTTTTGACTTTATGGGAATAAAATTCCCAACCGTACCGATTACACTTTTTTACGACTGGCTCTATATTACGGCACTCCAGCAGAACAAGAAGTTATCAGACCAGATTCTTGCATATGATGGTTTCACCGACATTGCATTCAACCCGCAAAAGTCATGGAACTGTCAGGCCAGATCAGCAGCATTGTATTTGGCGTTGCATTCATCGGAAAAACTTGAACAGGTTATTTCTGACATAGCTTGCTATCTGAATCTTGCAGCTGTTACGCAAAAGCAACAGACAGGTGGCGTGCAAATGGGATTTGGGTTTGAGTGAGTCGGGGGGATAAATCAATGAACATCTCAGAAATACCTACACAGCCTGAAAGCAAGACACTTGAATTCAAACGCGATCTCTCCTCAATGAAACCCATCCTGAAAACACTGGTGGCTTTTGCCAATACTGCCGGTGGACTCCTTGTCATCGGCAAGGACGACAATGGGGAGATTGTCGGCGTCGAAAATGTGGAGAGTGCGGAGGAGCGCCTTGCCAATTCTGTTGCCGACAATATACGACCGGCAATGCAGCCTGAAATTGAAATCACTACTTGTGATGGCAAGACGTTGCTGCTGGTTCGTGTTCCCTTCTGGCGGGGGCCGTTCTACCTGAAATCGGAAGGTGCGGAACGTGGAGTGTATGTCCGCCTTGGCTCTACCAGTCGTCCTGCTGGCCCGGAACTGCTCGCGGAACTTCAGCGAACACACTCCGGCCTTTCGTTTGATCTCACGCCATGCCCTGATCTTTCACCTGATGATCTGGAAATTGCAAAGGCCAGGAAACTTTTCTCATCAGCCGAAATGGTGCTTGATGAGGCAAAGCTGACGTCGCTTGCCATCGTAGTGCCGTTTGCAGGGCGGATGGTTCCATCGCTAGGTGGAGTCATTCTCTTTGGTTCCGATGCCGCAAGATTAAGTACCTGCCCGGATGCACGAGTAAGCTGCGCCCGTTTCCGTGGCACCGACAAAACAGAATTCCTCGACTCGCTGGATATTGAAGGCACGGTGCTTGACGCAATTGTCGAAGTTCCTCGCTTCATCCGACGAAATACCCGTACGTCAGCGAAGATTGAGGGAATGTATCGTCGAGAAATACCCGAGTACCCTGAAGTTGCTGTGCGTGAAGCGCTGGTGAATGCCATTGCGCACGCGGCTTATTTCCAATCCGGCATGCGCATCATGGTGGCAATATACGATGACCGCCTCGAAATCCAGAATCCGGGGCCACTCCCATTTGGACTGACCATCACCGAACTGAAAGCGGGCGTTAGCAAAATCAGGAATCGCATGATCGCCCGGATCATGCGGTTGTTGCATATGATGGAAGAATGGGGCAGCGGTTATCAGCGCATTAATGATGCCTGCCATACTGGCGGCTATCCGGAGCCGGAATGGCAGGAACTTGGATCTGCTGTACGAGTAGTCTTTCGTCCGCATCCGGATGTGGAGAAAATGACTGTTAATGATAATGTAAAGGCACCGAATGTTCCTGTAAATGTTCCTGTAAATGAACGCCAAAAATGGTTCCTGGAACAGCTTGTAGCTGTAAAAAATGTGAAAGCAGCTGATGTAGCTGAGCATTTCAATGTTACGACAATGACTGCCAAGCGTGATATTGCAGACCTAAAGGAACTGGGGATCATTGAATTTGTAGGGTCACCAAAAACAGGGTGGTATCGGAGTAAATTGTCTTTTACGCCAAGTGATACGAAAGGAGCATAAACACGCCGCCTGAAAAAATAAACACCGCTCAGAATATTTTTTTTGAAAACTGTCTCCTCAGTGCCGTGTCTCATATCAGAAACCGAAATCATCGGTTATTTGATCCAGGAGGCACGACATGTTCCCGTCACACAACCCCGCCCAGCAAGTTTTCAACTGGCACTGCCGCAGCAACAACATCTCAGAATCCAATCTTTCCGCTGCTGCAGTGAATATGCAAGAGCACGTATACAGGATTCGTAAGCTGTATGGCATGCCTATTGGGCGAACAATCCCTTACGAAGATGCCGACTTCCG
>JANNLB010000196.1:0-1742 GCA_031396605.1 Geobacter sp.
CGGTTCGCGGATCAGGTTCAGCGGGTAGTGCGACATCTTGTCCGGTATGTAGGCGTTAAAGCCTTTCATCACGGCATCGATATCGGCCCGGCTGCCGGTCAGAAAGTCCCAGCCCGGTTTGGCGCGGTAGCGTTTCAGGTACTCTTTCAGGATTTTGGGAGAATCGTGTTCAGGGTCGATGGTGAACGAGATCAGCCGAACGTTCTGGCCGGCGGGACCAAGCTTGCGCTGCAGATTGACGAAACCGGCCGAAAGTACCGGGCAGATGGTGGTGCAGGTGCCGTAGATAAAATCCACAACCACCGGTTGGTCACTATCCAGAAGCGAAGCGAGCCGCACTTTTTTCCCGTCCTGATTGATCAGGACGACATCGGGAATTTTGTATTTCTCGACCGTACGCTTATAATTTTTGCTTTCGGCCCGGGCCGGGCCGGCCGGCAGGGCGGTTGACATGAACACGGCCAGCAGGAACGCTGCGATTGCAGTAAATGGTATTTTCATCGGGCACCTGTGGGGTTATGAAATTACCTGATTAGTTCGAATCTGCCGCCAGTCCACAAAACTGTCATTCCCGAAGTGTTTCTGATCGGGAATCCGGTTGTAACTGCCTGAAAACCAGATCCCCGGTAAAGGCATTCGGGGATGACAAATTTTATAGCGGCGGATTCGAACTACTCAGATGAAATTATGGATTATGGATTTTGAATGTTGGATTGGTTTTAATAAAATTCAAAATTCAAAATTCAACATTCAACATTCAACATTGATGCCCTCGCAATTTGTCATTCCCGCAGTGATTCTGAGCGGGAATCTGGTTTGTAACTGCTTGAAAAACCGTATCCCCGATAGAGTCATTCGGGGATGACAGATCGAATTTGCGACTGCATCAACATTGTTTTCAGGTTATTTCTTTGCCGGAGTTGCCGGTGTTGCCGGCGGCGCGGTGGTCGCTGCCGGTTTGACCTCCAGCAGCTCCACTTCAAACGCCAGGGTGGCGCCCGGCAGAATCAACTCACCGGCGCCATTCTCGCCGTAGGCAAGGTTCGACGGGCAGACGAGTTTTGCCTTTCCGCCCGGCTTCATCTTCTGTACTCCTTCGGTCCAGCACTTGATGACGTTGTCGAGCTTGAACTCCAGCGGTTTGCCGCGCTTGTAGGAACTGTCGAACTCTTTGCCATCGACCAGCGTTCCGCGATAATTGACTTTTACAATATCGGCAGCCTTGGGCGCTGCTCCCTTTCCTTCGGCAAGTGACGTATAGACCATGCCGGAGTCTGTCTTGATTGCCCCCTTTTCTTTGGCGGCCTGCTCCAGAAAATCCTTGCCCGAGGCGGCCTGTTTTTCTCCCAAGGCCTTGCGGCGGCTTTTGGCCAGTTCCTGGATCTTGACGTTGTAGGAGGCCAGGTCAACCTCGCTCTTTACGCCGGTCCGGGCATCAGTCAGCCCCTGCCTGACATATTCGAACTCCGCCGGGGAGAGGTCGAAAACGGACAGTGAGCGTGATACGGTAATGCCTATGGCGTAGAGCGTTTTTTGCTCTTCGGTCAGAGTCGGCGCTTCGGCGGCAAAGGCCGACGTACATGTGACAAGTACAGCTGCTGCAGTGAGGATGCGCGTACAAAGTTTTACACGGTGCGGTTGCGATGGTGTTTTCATTAGTTAATCCCCCTTCATATAAGTAGTGGCGCCACTGGTATCATTAACCGGTGTGGAATGCAACAATAAACAGCTGCAGCCGCAAC
>JANNLB010000197.1:0-7811 GCA_031396605.1 Geobacter sp.
GTCACTACGGGGGGCTCTTCATCCGCATGGCGTGGCACAGCGCCGGCACCTACCGCACCGGCGACGGCCGCGGCGGCGCCTCCTCGGGTTCGCAACGTTTTGCGCCGCTCAACAGCTGGCCGGACAACGTCAACCTCGACAAAGCTCGCCGCTTGCTTTGGCCGCTCAAGCAGAAATACGGCAGGAAAATCTCCTGGGCCGACCTGATGATCCTCGCCGGCAACTGCGCCCTGGAGTCGATGGGCTTTAAGACGTTCGGCTTCGGCGGCGGGCGCGAAGACGTCTGGGAGCCCGAAGAAGACATTTACTGGGGGAAAGAGGAGACGTGGCTTGGCGACAAGCGCTACAGCGGTGAGCGGGAACTCGAAAATCCTCTCGCCGCCGTGCAGATGGGGCTGATCTACGTGAACCCGCAAGGGCCGAACGGCGAGCCGGATCCGGTCGCCTCCGGCCGTGACGTTCGGGAAACCTTCGCACGCATGGCCATGAACGACGAAGAGACCGTCGCGCTCGTCGCCGGCGGGCACACCTTCGGCAAGTGTCATGGCGCCGGCGATGCGGCGCTTGTCGGTCCGGAACCGGAGGCCGCCGGCATCGAGGAGCAGGGACTCGGCTGGAAGAGCAGCTTCGGCAGCGGCAAAGGCGGCGATACGATCGGCAGCGGCATCGAGGGCGCCTGGAAACCGAACCCTACCAGATGGGACATGGGCTATCTGAACGTGCTGTTCAAATACGAGTGGGAGCTGGTCAAGAGCCCGGCCGGCGCGCATCAGTGGCTGGCCAGGGACGTGGCCGAAGAGGACATGGTGGTTGACGCGCACGACCCGTCGAAGAAGCACCGGCCGATGATGACCACGGCGGACCTCTCCCTCCGCTTTGATCCGATCTACGAGCCGATCGCGCGGCGCTACCAGCAGAACCCCGAAAAATTCGCGGACGCCTTCGCCAGGGCGTGGTTCAAGCTGACCCACCGCGACATGGGACCGCGCTCGCGCTATCTCGGCGCGGAAGTGCCTGAAGAAGATCTCCTGTGGCAAGACCCCGTTCCCGCGGTCACTCATACATTGATTGACGAGCAGGACACCACCGCCCTCAAGGGCAAAATCCTCGCTTCGGGACTGTCTGTCTCCCAACTAGTCGGGGCGGCCTGGGCCTCGGCTTCCACGTTCCGCGGCTCCGACAAGCGCGGCGGGGCGAACGGCGCGCGCATCCGTCTCGCGCCGCAGAAGGATTGGGAAGTTAACCAGCCGGCCCAACTGGAGATTGTGCTGCAGGCCCTTGAGAGCATCCGGAAGGAGTTCAATAGCGCGCAGTCAGGCGGGAAGATGGTTTCGCTCGCCGACCTGATTGTTCTGGGCGGATGCGCAGCTGTCGAGCAAGCCGCGAATAATGCCGGTTTTGAAGTGACCGTTCCCTTCACGCCGGGGCGCACGGATGCGTCTCAGGAGCAAACAGATGTGGAGACGTTCGCCGTACTCGAGCCGGTTGCAGACGGGTTCCGTAACTATCTTAAAGCCAGATACACCGTATCGGCAGAGGAGCTGCTGGTTGACCGGGCACAATTGCTGACGCTGACCGCCCCTGAGATGACGGTTCTCTTTGGCGGTATGCGCGTCCTGAATGCCAACTTCGGACTGTCCCGACACGGCGTCTTCACCGAGCGCCCGGAGATGCTTACCAATGACTTCTTCGTGAATCTGCTCGACATGGGCACCACCTGGAAGGCGGCCCCGGGGGCCTGCGACCTGTTCGAGGGGCGTGATCGCAAGAGCGGAGCACTCAAGTGGACCGGCAGCCGTGTCGACCTCATCTTCGGTTCCAACTCCCAACTCCGGGCCTTGGCGGAAGTCTACGGATGTGAGGACTCCCAGGAGAAGTTCCTGCACGACTTTGTCGAGGTATGGGAAAAAGTAATGAACCTCGACCGTTTCGACCTCGCCTGATCGCAGCATAAACGCCTTCGAGGGTTTCTAAGTGGATGATCATACGATGATTGAAATAACCCACATCAAATGCAGGACGTTCATGCTCATCGGCGCTGCCGTGGTGCTGCTCTGCAGTGCGGCCGGCTGCAACCGGACTTCGCCGGAGCCCGGCACGGTTCAGGGATATGTTGAGGGGGAGTTCGTCTATATTGCCGCCCCGCTGCCGGGAAAGCTGGCGACATTATTCGTGCAGCGAGGCGCACAGGTCAAGGCGGGCGATTTACTCTTTGAGCTGGAGAATGTTCAGGAAAAAACGGCTCGCGATGAGGCAAAACTGCGGCTCGCCCAACTCCGTGCTCAGGTCGCTGATGCCAAAAAAGGAAAACGGCCGACTGAAATAGATTCGACAACGGCACAGTTAAACCTTGCACGGACAGCGCTGCAATACTCGGAAAAAGAGCTTCTCCGACAGGAGAGACTGCTCGCCGCCAAAGTAGTGCCGGCTCAGGACGTTGATCGGCTCCGATCCCAGCGTGATCAGGACCGGCAGCGGGTGTCTCAGCTTGAAGCCGAACTCGGCACGGCAAAACTCGGTTCACGCAGCGATCAGATAGCGGCAACCGAGGCAAGTATGCGGGCAGTGGAAGCAGCACTGACCAGGAGCGAATGGGATCTTGCGCAGAAAAGGCAGACGGCGCCAGCGGCAGGTCTGGTTTTCGACACACTGTACCGCAAGGGGGAGTGGATCGCTGCGGGCCGGCCGGCCGTTGTCCTGTTGCCGCCACAGAACATAAAGGTCCGGGTATTTGTACCGCAACCGCTCATCGCGGCAATCCATCCGGGTGACAGGGTGCGGGTAACCGTTGACGGAGCTTCAGCACCGTTTGTCGGCACCGTGAATTTCGTGTCGCCTCAGTCAGAGTACACCCCCCCGGTTATCTATAGCCGGGAGAATCGCCAGAAACTGGTATACATGGTTGAGCTGGCCTTCGATCAGGCGACGGCGGTGCAGCTGCACCCTGGCCAGCCGGTGGATGTCAGGTTCGGTTCCGGCACGTGACGGACGACTTCGTCATCGATGTGCGGGGCATGACCAAGCGCTTCGGAGATCACACCGCCGTCAACGGCATCGATCTACAGGTGCGCCGTGGGGAGGTGTGCGGTTTTCTCGGGCCGAACGGCAGCGGCAAAACCACCTTTATCCGCATGCTCAGCGGGCTGCTCGCAGCGGATGCGGGTGAAGGAACCTGCCTCGGCTTCGATGTCATCAGGGAGAGTGAATTCATCAAGCGCCAGGTCGGCTACATGACCCAGCGCTTCAGTTTCTATGAGGATTTGAGTATTGCCGAAAACCTCGATTTCGTGGCACGCATGTATGCAATCGAGAATCGCCGTGAAGCGGTGCGGGAAAGCATCGAACGGTTGGGGCTTGCCGGGCGGCAGAAACAGCTTGCCGGCGAGCTTTCGGGAGGATGGAAACAGCGCCTCGCCCTGGCGGCATGCCTGATTCACCAACCGAGTCTGCTGCTGCTCGACGAGCCGACGGCCGGCGTCGACCCGAAAGCACGCAGGGACTTCTGGGAGCAGATTCACGAACTTGCCGGGCAGGGGCTGACCTTTCTGATCTCCACGCATTATATGGACGAGGCTGAGCGGTGCAACCGTCTCGCCTATCTCTCCTTTGGCAATCTGCTGACTCATGGAACAGCCCCCGAGGTGATTGCAGCTGCGCAGTTGACTACCTGGTCGGTCAGCGGCCCCGCCCTGCAGCAGCTTGCCCTGCAGCTGCGAGAAAAACCGGGAGTAGGGCATGCGGTCGCCTTTGGCACCAGAATGCATGTCAGCAGCACCGATGCGCCCGGACTCGAACGGGCAATCGCCCCGTTCCGCACGGAACATTACAACTGGCAGCAGATCAATCCGGGACTTGAGGATGTCTTCATCCATCTAGTGGAGAGTTCAAAGGACAATCTTTCACTATGAACACGCGCATACCGTTATCTTTTGCGCGCTTCTGGGCCATCGTCATCAAGGAATTTGTCCAGATGCGGAGGGATCGCCTTACCTTCGGCATGATTATCGGCATCCCGGTGGTGCAGCTCATGCTTTTCGGATATGCCATAAACGGGGATCCAAAACACCTCCCCACGGCGGTGCTGCTGGCCGACACCAGTCAGCAGGGGCGTTCTCTGCTCTCTGCCCTCAAAAACAGCGATTATTTCCGCTTTGTCCGCGAAGTACATACCGAGGCGGAGGCAGAAGCAGCCCTCGCACGTGGCGAAGTCCAGTTTGTCGTAACCATTCCGGAAAATTTCAGCCGAAACCTGCTGCGCGGCGAGAAGCCCACCATCCTGATTGAGGCGGATGCGACCGACCCGTCGGCAACCGGCAACGCCATCGCCTCCCTGCGCACACTCCTCAATAGCGGGCTGCAACACGACCTCAAAGGGCCGCTTGCGTTTCTGGCAGGGAGCGACGGCCCTGTAAATCTGCGCGTTCACGCCCGTTACAACCCGGAAGGGGTCTCGCAGTACAATATCGTCCCGGGGCTGATGGGGGTGGTTTTAACCATGACCATGGTCATGATTACCGGCCTGGCCATAACTCGTGAGCGTGAACGGGGCACCATGGAAAACCTCCTCTCCATGCCGACCAGGCCGCTGGAGGTTCTGCTCGGCAAGATCATCCCCTATATTTTTGTCGGCTACATCCAGGTCGGGCTGATCCTCACGGCGGCACGATTTCTGTTCCACGTGCCGATGACCGGCAGTATCCCGCTGCTGCTCCTGACCTCCCTGGCATTTATCGCCGCAAACCTTGCGATAGGGATCACCTTTTCCACGCTGGCAAAAAACCAGCTCCAGGCCATGCAGATGACCTTTTTTTTCTTCCTCCCGTCAATGCTGCTGTCCGGGTTCATGTTCCCGTTCCGCGGCATGCCCGAATGGGCGCAGATCATCGGTGAAGTCCTGCCGCTCACCCATTTCCTGCGGATCGTCCGTGGAATTCTCCTCAAAGGCAACGGTTTTGAAGAGGTGATCCTGCAGCTGTGGCAGATCATGCTGTTCGCCGTTATCGTCCTGACCATCGGTGTAAAACGGTACCGGAAAACCCTGGATTAATTGCCGGAACAATGCGCATCAGGTAGCCGCAGACTCTCCCTCCCCCCAGAAGGGTATTGTTGGAGGCAAGGTATCAGCCCTTGATCTGCCCCTGGATTCCGATAGTAACCTCTTTGTACGGAATCACCTTTCCGCTTGCCGCCAGCGCCTGACGGGCAGCCACTGCGATGCCCCCGCAGCAGGGCACCTCCATCTTCAGCACGGTAATGCTCCTGATATCAGATTTGCTGAACAGCTCCGTCAGCTTTTGGGTGTAAAAGTTGTTGTCATCAAGTTTGGGGCATCCCATTACGACCGCCTTGCCCTTGAGGAAATCCTCGTGATACCCGGCATAGGCTACCGGAACGCAATCGGCGGTGATCAGCAGATCAGCGCCCTGAAAATATGGCGCTGTAGTCGGGACCAGGTGCAGTTGCACCGGCCACTGGGCCAGCTGGCTCTGGCGACTGCCGCCAGGAGCAGAGTCAGAAGCAGCTTGAGGCGGGGCAAAGCTCATGGCACGGGAGCCGGGGCAGCCGCCACCTCCATGAAGCGCCGATGCCGACGGTTGAACCGCATGCTGGTGAACCTGCGCCGGCTTCCCCTGTGCTGCCAGATGTTTTTCCACTGCTGCCTCATCAAATTCATCCGCCTCGCGCTCTTCGATCTGAATGGCATCCCGCGGGCACTCACCCAGACAGGCTCCCAGCCCGTCGCACAGGTTGTCCGCCGACAATACCGCCTTGCCGTCAATCAACGTGATTGCGCCTTCAGCGCAGGATGGCACGCAGAGTCCGCAGCCGTCGCATTTATCCGGATCTATTGTTACAATTTTTCTCAACATGGTAATTCTCCTTTTGCTTGAAATTGGTATGTTAAAAAAAATAATGCCAGATGTAATCCAGCCTTCCCCGCGTCATAAGTCTCCGCCCTGCATAGGACATGATCTCCCGAACTTTTTCGCGGCGTACCCCGTCATAACAGTGAATCCGGCAATGTTTGCAGGTAGGCTTTTCTGCTTCCAGAGGGCAGTTTAACCGCTTGGTTATGGCGTATTCCAGAAAAGAGCTACATTCCAGGCAGATAGTGCGCTCTCCCAGTCCGGCGGGAAGAGTAATGTGAGAACATTCCACATCACGATGCTTTGCACTGCAATATACCTCGACAAACTTTCCGAGTAATTTGATATCTTTTTTCTGCTGCCTGGTGATTGTTTCCATGTTTTGATAATTCCGCATATTCGCTTCAAGTTACATGACACAGGTCAAAAATTTCAGCTTTTCCTTTGCGGAGAAAACCGCATTGTTATACATTCCTGCACGCAGGTATTACCGCTATATGAGGTGCCAATGACCACCAATACCGTCTGTTTTGTAGCCAAATCAGGAACCGGAAAAACCACTCTGCTGGAAAAGGTCATCGCCGAACTTAAAGGACGAGGTTACCGGGTCGGCGTCATCAAACACGATGCCCACCGCTTCGACATCGATCACCCCGGCAAGGACAGTTACCGCCTGACCGCCGCCGGCGCCGACACCATGCTGGTATCATCGCCCGAAAAGCTGGCCCTGATCAGACAGCATGCAGAAGCTCCTCCGGTCGAGGAACTGATCGCCACCTATTTCAACGATGTCGATGTAATCCTGACCGAAGGATTTAAAAAAAGCCATCTCCCCAAAATCGAACTGCATCGCCGGGAACGGAGCTCTACTCTCATCTGCCGGGGCGAGGAGCATGATCCGACCCTGATAGCAGTTGCATCCGACGAGCCGCTGGAACTTGATGTGCCGGTGCTGGATTTGAATAATTCAGCTGAAGTAGCAGATTTCATTGAGAGAAAATATATGCTGCACTCGTTATCGACTGACTCGTAGCCGGAAGTACCCAAATTTTAACAACATCCTCCACCCAATTCTCGAACCGCAAATAAAAAAAGGCCGTCCGAAGACGGCCTTTAGTGTTACTTACCCGGTACTGTTATTTCATGGGTATACATGGTCAAGACCATCGGCGTACGTAAGGGTAATCGGAAGCGTACCGGTCGCATTTACCGTGATATTGCCATTACCGGTATTGGTAATTGTCACAGGGGCAGTACACGTATTGTTGATAGTCATTAAACCATTACCGGTGTTGGTCGCAGTAACGAACTGGCCATTGTTGATAACGTTGATCGTTCCGGATCCGTTTTCAGTAACCGTAACATAGGCACCATTGTTCTGAACGTTGATGAAGCCGCCGCCAGTTGCGGTTGCGGTCACATCAGCCGAGTGGGTACCAGTCACCGTAATACCTGGTGTTGCCGGAACAACTGGTGGTATTACAACAACCGGTGGTATTACAGGTTCAACCGGTACAGCGGTCGCTCCGGGGACGTTGATGTTGGTGTTAACCAGCGTAACCGAAGCGTGCAAGGCCAATGCCCTGCCGTTCAATGTTACAACGTCAACGTTGCCGGCGGTAGAGATCGCGATACCTGAAGAAGCAATGATGGTTCCTACCATAGTGCCGCCACCGGCTGCATTAATTATAGCGGCACTGCCGACCTGCCAGAATACGTTTTTGGCCTGAGCTCCGTTGACGAGTATGACGTTCTGGGGGAATGCTGCTCCCGGGCCGCCAACAAGCAGTGAAGTCCCCATCTGGAAAACGAATATTGCATTCGGATCGCCCTGACCGTCCAGGTAGAGATCGCCGCCCTGAATGGCATATGTGCCCGGAGCTGACTTGTAAACGCCGGGAGTGAGGGTACGGTTGCCGAGTTCACCGGCACCGCCGCCCAGTG
>JANNLB010000161.1:0-5191 GCA_031396605.1 Geobacter sp.
TGGCGTTGCCGAAAGATAGCCGCGTCTTTATCGAAGAAGCCGCGCTGCTGCACGACATCGGCGTATGTCAGGTGCATGCGCCCGGACTCGGGCTGTACGGGAAGCATCCGTACATCATGCACGGCGTTCTTGGACGTGAGATCCTGGAGCGGGAGGGTTACCCGCTGCATGCGCTGGTATGTGAACGCCACACCGGTGTCGGTTTGACGTGCGAAGAAATCATCCGGAAGGGGCTGCAGCTTCCGCACCGGGAAATGTGCCCGCAATCACTCTCCGAAGAGATAATCTGTTTCGCCGACTTATTCTATTCGAAGAATCCTGACCGGTTGGGAAAACGCAGTAGCGTTGAAAAGGTGAGAAAAAAGCTGCTCCCCTTTGGAGAAGAGAAAGTGGCTGTTTTTGATGCCTGGCTCGTGAGGTTCAACTAAAAGCGGTTGCTTTTTATCACACCTTGTTTTACATTATCCTTCCTTTTTAGCTTCTTATCACGACTACCCACCAGGCGGTTTCCCTTGCAGAAAAATGCATTACCCATCGAGGATCTTCGTTCGCGTATCGACAGCATTGATGATGCCATTCTTGATCTGTTGAATGAACGGTCACAGGTCGTCCTGGAAGTCGGTCGCCTCAAGTCCGGCGACAACCTTGATTTTCATGTCCCAGGGCGTGAGCGTCAGATCTATGAACGCCTGCTCAGCCAAAACCCCGGCCCCTTTCCGAATGATGCGCTCAAAAATATTTATCGCGAAATAATTTCAGCCTGTCTGGCCCTGGAATCGCCGATGAAGGTCGCTTTTCTCGGCCCCAAGGCAACGTTCAGCCACCTTGCAACCATGCAACAGTTTGGTCTTTCGGCCGAACTTGTTCCGATGAAGTCAATCCCGTCGGTATATGAAGAGGTAGAGAAGGGGAAAGCGCTGTACGGAGTCGTGCCGGTGGAGAATTCGACCGAAGGGATCATCTCCCACACCCTCGACATGTTTGTGGAAAGTAAGCTGCAAATCACCGCCGAGATCCTTCTGGAGGTGCATCATGACCTGTTGTCCCGCACCGGTCGCCTGGAGGACATCAAAAAAGTCTATTCGCATGCACAGCCGATAGCCCAGTGCCGTCAATGGCTTGCCGACAACCTCCCCGGCATTCCGCTGGTGGATGTGGCCTCCACCGCCGTGGCGGCCCAGATTGCCAGTGAGGATTATACCGCAGCTGCCATAGCCAGTGAACTGGCCGCTTCACTCTACGACCTCAAGGTTGTCAGGAGCAGAATCGAAGATCAGGTCAATAATTTCACCCGTTTTCTGGTGATCGCCCGTAAGGGGTGTGACCGCTCGGGGAACGATAAAACCTCGGTGCTCTTCTCGGTCAAGGATGAACCGGGAATCCTCTGCCGCATGCTGGAGCCGTTTGCCAAGCGTGGCATCAACCTTACAAAAATCGAATCGCGGCCATACAAGAGCAAGGCATGGGAATACATCTTTTTTCTCGATCTCTTCGGCCATGTCTCCGATCCCGATGTTTCGGAAGCTCTGGAGGAACTCAAGGGGTGTTGTCAATTCCTCAAAGTCCTCGGATCCTATCCGCGTTCGATGTAGGGACGGTACTTATGACCTGTATGATAAAACGGCTGGCTATCGTCGGCGTTGGACTGATCGGCGGTTCCTTCGCCCGCGCCCTGCGTGAGGCAGGAATCGTAGGAACTATCGTCGGCATCGACCGGGACCGGAAAAATCTGGAGCAGGCGCTCTCATTGGGAATCGTCGATGAAATTGCCGGGAGTGCAGCCGAAGGGGTTCGTGACGCAGAGGTGGTGTTCCTTTCGGTTCCTGCCTGCTCTATCCCTTCCGCATTGCAGGAGATAAAAGCATCTCTTTCTCCCGGCGCTGTTGTCACCGATGGCGGCAGCGTAAAAGCAGAAATTGTATCGATATGTGAGCGTATGATGCCGCCGGACAGTTTTTTTGTCGGGGGGCATCCCATTGCCGGCACGGAGCATTCCGGAGCTGCTGCTTCATTTGCCACCCTGTTCCGGGGTAAACGCTGCATCCTGACCCCGACAGCAACGACCGATACGGCTGCCCTGGATACGGTTTCCCGACTCTGGCAGGCGGCCGGAGCTGACGTCTGCTTCATGGAGCCGGGGCATCACGACCGGATTTTTGCCGAGATTTCACACCTTCCCCATGTTGTCGCCTATGCTCTGGTGCATGCGGTGGGAACGGCCGATGTAGAGGGGGAGAATGTGCTCTCCTATACTGCCGGCGGCTTTCGTGATTTTACCCGCATCGCCTCTTCCGACCCGGTCATGTGGCGTGATGTCGCCCTGATGAACCGGGCTGCGCTGCTGGTGAGCATAGACGGGTTCTCTGCCAGCCTTGCAGAGCTGCGCAGGCGGATTGTAAACAGTGACGCGGCCGGATTGACGGAATTTTTTACCACGGCGAAACAGTTTCGTGACGGAATTATATAATCCTCTAACGGCAGTTGGGTTCATTCATAACAATCGGAGAATCTGTGAATTCGATCACCATACAACCAGCAGCCTCTGTCAGAGGCGAGATCGTCGTTCCCGGCGACAAGTCGATTTCACACCGTTCCATCATGCTCGGCGCGATAGCCAACGGCGTCACAACCGTGCGTGGTTTTCTGCGCGGCGAGGATAATATGTCAACCATGCACGCTTTTCGTGCCATGGGGGTTGACATCAGTGACGACGGCGAAACGATCCGGATCACTGGTCACGGACTGCATGGGCTGAAAGAGCCGGGCGACATCCTGGACTGCGGCAACTCCGGCACAACTATCAGACTGATAACCGGCCTTCTCTCCGGCCAGTCATTTTTTTCGGTTGTAACCGGCGACCAGTACCTGCGAAAACGTCCCATGAAACGGGTGGTTGAGCCCCTTTCCCTCATGGGAGCCCGCATTAATGGCCGCAATGGGGGGACGCTGGCGCCGTTGGCCATCAATGGCGGATATCTGAAAGGGATCGACTATCAATCTCCTGTTTCAAGCGCTCAGATCAAGTCGTCGATCATGCTGGCCGGCTTGTATGCCGAGGGTGAAACGAGCGTGAGTGAGCCGAGCTTGTCACGGGATCATTCAGAGCGGATGTTCCGGCATTTCGGCGCGTCGCTGGTCACAAACGACACCGGCGTGACGGTCCGGGGCGGATTTGAGCTGACCGCCCGGGAAGTGATCGTACCGGGAGACATCTCATCAGCCGCTTTTTTTATCGTCGCTGCATTGATCACCCCTGATTCCGAGCTGCTGATAAAAAATGTCGGCGTTAACCCTTCCCGTACCGGTGTGATCGATATTCTGCTGGCCATGGGTGGAAATATTCAGCTGCAGGACGAGCGGGAGGTTTCGGGTGAGCCGGTAGCAGATATTCTTGTGCGCTCCTCGCGTCTCAAAGGAATTGCCATATCCGGCAGCGTCGTTCCCCGTGCTATTGATGAATTTCCGGCGATCTGTATTGCTGCCGCACGAGCAGAAGGGGTTACCACAATCAGGGATGCCAGGGAACTGCGGGTGAAAGAGACCGACCGGATCACCGCCATGGCAGACAATCTCAGAAAAATGGGCATTACGATAACCGAAACCGGGGACGGTATGGATGTTACCGGATCAGAGCTGTTGTCCGGCGGGACATTCGACAGTTCGGGAGATCATCGTATTGCAATGTCAATGTCAATAGCAGCACTGGTTTCTAGCAGCGCTGTCACCGTTACGGACACAGGATGTGTGGCGACCTCATTTCCGGCCTTTTTCCCGCTGCTGGAAAAAGTTGCACTGAAATAACCCATGCCTTCACGACCTGACGGCATTGTCATCGCCATAGACGGACCCTCCGGCGCCGGAAAAAGTACCATAGCCCGCCTGCTGGCTGAGCGTCTCGGGTATATCCAGATCGATACCGGCGCTATGTACCGGGCAGCTGCCTTCCTGCTTTCCCGCGCCGGTATTGATCTTGATGACCGTGCCGCAGTTGAGGATTTTTGCCGGGATCTCGATATCAGGCTGGAGGTTGTCTCAGGCAGACAAGTTGTACGCGCCAACGGCAGTGACGTTACCGATCAGATCCGGACACCGGAGATGTCGCTGCTGACCTCACTCACCTCAACTCTCAAGCCGGTACGGGATGCGATGCTTAAATCCCAGCAGCAGATGGGGAGGATGGGCGGCGTTGTTCTTGAAGGGCGCGATATCGGCACGGTGGTGTTTCCTGATGCGGAAATCAAATTTTATCTGAGTGCCTCTGCAGAAGAGCGCGCCCGGAGACGCTTTGAAGAGTTGACCCGGACAGGGGAGCAGGTTACGCTTTCCGAGACGATTGCCGATGTAGTCAAGCGGGACCGGCAGGATTCCGAGCGGGATATTGCGCCGCTCAGGCAGGCGGACGACGCCATTCTGATCGATTCATCCCGTCTTTCTGTTGACGAAGTGCTGGCCGGGATGGTTACCATGTGTCGTAATAAAATCGAGAGTATGGATTCTTCACTATGAAAGTTATCCTTGCAAAGCAGGCCGGATTCTGTTTCGGGGTAAAGCGTGCGACTCAGCTGGCTTTTGAAGCGGCCGGCAAAGATCAGAAAACCTACACGCTCGGACCGATTATTCATTCACCGCAGGTTGTCGGCAGACTCGAAAATCTCGGAATTCGTGCACTTGATTCTCTTGAGGGGCTGGACAACGGCACCATCATTATTCGTTCTCATGGAGTCGAACTGAAAGAGATCAACGAAGCCAAACAGAAGAACCTAGATATTGTCGATGCAACCTGCCCGTTTGTCAAGAAGGCCCAGGAGCATGTGAAGAGCCTCTCCGAGGAAGGGTATGGGGTTGTCGTCGTCGGTGATGCCGATCATCCCGAAGTTCAGGGGATCGTCTCCTACGGCGGCGAGAAAGTCTTTGTTGTCGCGATCGGGGAAGATGTCAAAAAACTCCCGATAATGAAAAAAATCGGGGTAGTGGCCCAGACAACCCAATCGTTTGAAAATCTGAAAAATGTCGTTTGTGAATGTCTGCATCGGGGCGGTGAAATCCGCGTGTATAACACGATCTGTGATGCGACCGCAGTCCGTCAGGAAGAAGCAAAAGAGCTGGCGGGACAAGTTGACTGCATGCTGGTGGTTGGCGGGTTTAACAGTGCCAATACCCGCAGACTGCTTGAAGTCTGCACCGAACTCCA
>JANNLB010000205.1:0-4135 GCA_031396605.1 Geobacter sp.
TTGGACTTGAACTCCGGATGAAACTGGCACGCCAAAAACCAGGGATGATCTGTAAGTTCAACCACTTCAACCAGGTCTTTATCTTTATACACACCCGACAGGATAAGACCTTTTTTCGTCAGCAAATCACGGTAGGCGTTATTGAACTCGTACCGGTGGCGGTGACGCTCCGAAATCTCGGTTTCGTTATATGCGGAATGGGCAAGTGTTCCCTTGGCGATGGAACAGGGGTAAGCCCCCAGACGCATTGTGCCACCCTTCTTGCTGACCGATTTTTGTTCCTCCATCAGATGAATCAGCGCCTCGCCCCCATCCGTACGAAATTCGCTCGAACAGGCTCCCTTAATACCACAGACATTACGGGCAAACTCAATTACCGCCATCTGCATCCCGAGGCAGATTCCGAAGAAAGGGATCTTGTTTTTACGGGCATACTCAATCGCCATGACTTTCCCTTCCGTCCCGCGCTCACCAAAACCGCCGGGGACGAGGATCCCGTCAACATCCTCAAAATGTCCGGCAGCGCCGTCATGTTCAATCTTTTCAGCATCCAGATATTTCAGGGAAACCCGGCAATCATTGCCGATGCCGCCATGGGTCAGCGCCTCGGAGAGTGATTTGTAGGACTCTGTGTTATCCACGTACTTGCCGACAATCGAGATACGCACTTCACCATTGCCGGGGTGGCGCAGTTTTTCCACCACATCCTGCCATTTAGTCAGATCAGGCGACTTGGTCCAGATATTCAGTTTTTCGACAATCTGATCGTCCAGATGCTCCTTGTTAAGCGCCTGCGGCACGGCATAAATATGTTCAGAATCGACAACCGGAATAACATCCTTTTCGCCCACATTACAGAACAGTGCGATCTTCTTCTTCATATCGTCCGGAAGATCGCGCTCGCAGCGACAGAGCAGAATATCCGGCTGGATGCCGATTTTGCGCAGTTCCATGACCGAATGCTGGGTCGGTTTGGTCTTCAGCTCACCGGCAGTGCGGATGTAAGGTACCAATGTAACGTGAATATACAACGCGTTTCCCGGTCCCCTGTCGAAACGGAACTGGCGGATCGCTTCCAGAAAAGGCAGCGATTCGATGTCGCCAACCGTGCCCCCGACCTCAACAATCGCCACATCTGCACCCTTGGCATTTTCGATTATCTTAAGTTTGATCTCATCGGTTATGTGTGGAATGACCTGGACAGTTCCCCCCAGATAATCGCCGCGTCGCTCTTTAGTGATGACGGAAAAATATATCTGTCCGGTTGTAAAATTGCTTTTTTTAGAAAGAACGGCACTCGTAAATCGCTCGTAATGCCCCAGGTCAAGATCGGTTTCAGCCCCGTCATCGGTAACAAAGACCTCGCCATGCTGAAAGGGAGACATGGTGCCGGGATCAACATTGATATACGGATCAAGCTTCTGCATTGTTACCCGCAGACCGCGCGCCTCCAGCAGAGCCCCTATCGAAGCGGCTGCCAGCCCCTTGCCGATTGATGAAACAACGCCGCCGGTGATAAAAATAAATTTGGTTTTCATTTGTATCTGCTCCTGAATATCAGTGGATAAAGAGATCGTCATTATGTGTGAAGTTTACGATACTGTTCCTGCACTTTGAGCAAATCATCAGGTGTGTCAACGCCAATCGACTCGAAATCGGTCTCAACAACCCGTATTTTAACGCCATTTTCGATCGCTCGCAGCTGCTCCAGCTTCTCTGATATTTCCAGAAACGTCGCCGGCATCGCGGCAAATTTCAGCAGAAAATCACGTCGATAGACATACAAACCAACATGCTTGTAACAGAGCAGCTTGCCGCAGCAAAATGATTCATCCTTGAGATCCTTCCATTTATCGCGAAAAAACGGGAGTGGCGAACGGGAAAAATAGAGGGCGTCGCCGCGGTTGTCGGTCACCACTTTGACCACATTGGGCGAAAGAAAATCATGCAGACATTTAATGCGTGTCTTGACGGTCCCCATCCGCAGATCAGCCTCTTCAAGGAAGGGCTGCAGAGCAAGGTCTATGATGGCAGGATCAATAAGAGGTTCATCACCCTGGACATTGACAATTATGTCCGAATCGAGTCCGGCGGCCACCTCTGCCAAACGGTCGGTTCCGGTTTCATGAACGGTGGAGGTCATAACCGCTTCTCCGCCGATGGAGCGGACCGCGTCAGCGATACGGGAGTCATCAGTAGCAACAATAACCCGGCCCACCAGTTTTGACTGGGCAGTACGCTGATATACATGCTGAATCATCGGGCGGCCGTCAATTTCCGCCAGTGCCTTGCCGGGAAAACGTGTCGATGCATAACGGGCAGGGATAACCGCTGTAATTTTCATGCCGGAGGGACCTTTTAACGTACTGGAATGGTGACGAAAACGTCAGGGGTCCTGTGGTAGGACGTGACAAGTTACCGCAAAAGCAGAGGGGTGTCAAGACACGAACGCGAGGCAGTTCTCACGGGAGAGAGTGGTTGAAAAGTCCGGTCAACGGGTAAAATCTTTTATTGTCGAGATCACAAATTCCCTGTGGCCGGCTTCCTGCCGATGACAATCAAAGCAGTTTTTGAGCGGATCGATCCCACTCGGCCTGCCATCGGCGGAATACCCCGCAAACAGCCAGCCGCCAGTATCTTTTTGGCGAGAATCCTTTTGCATCAGCACAATCATGTTTAACGGTCCGTCCACGGAAGCAGTGCCCTTGATGTTAAAAAACTCAACTATAATACGGCTCCCTTCACGAAATTTGTTGCCTGCCTGATACCCTTGAAACGCCTTTTTATCCGCATATAAATAATGGACACCATAAAAAAGGGAGTTTTTATCCGTCACGACCTTCCGCTCACTTTTTTGCCATGTGTGATATGACTTGGGGAGCGGAGGGGCAGGCGTCGACCATCCGGCGGAAACGGACAAGAAAAGCAATACTGCAAGACATATGATACTTTTTTTCATCGAAAGCACCTTCAGTAGTAATACCAATTCCAGATCAAGGCGCTATCTTCGTTGGCTCGTCTTCGGCTCCTCTACGTACGTGTTGTACGCCTTCGTCGCCTCAATTCTCACCGCCTTGATTTCATCCTTGATTTGAAATTGGTATAAGTGCTTGACTGAATGAAACCGTCTGGAAATACGCTTATTAGCATGTCCCGGGGCCACTGTAAAGCTAAACGGCGGCCATTGACGGCGTCAGGTTTCATAGACATTGACAGTAGGGGCAAATTCCAGTACGGTACGCGCAATGTAAGGCCTTGGGGGAGTTCGTCAGAACTGAGATGATTCAGCGGAATCAGACCCTTTGAACCTGATCCGGTTTGCACCGGCGTAGGAAAGAGGCTCGCGGGATTGTATCGATATGTATCCAGCCGCCTGATGTTATTATCAGTGCGGTTTTTTATTAAGTGGATTCGGAGATATCTGCAATGAGTGAAAGTACCAGCAGGCCTTTTCGGCTTGTCGTCAACAAGGCTGCACAACAGCCTCTACCGGTTGCCGGGGTGTATCTGATTACCGATCAGGGTGATAACCTGGTGGAACGGGTGCGGACGGCTTTGCGCGGCGGTGTTAAGGTTCTGCAGTATCGGGCCAAAGACAAAGGTCACGATGTCTGCCGGGAAGAAGGCGCTGAGCTGAAACAGCTCTGCCGGAGTTTCGGTGTTGCCTTCATCATCAATGATGATGTGACGCTGGCTGTTGAGCTGGATGCCGATGGCGTACATCTGGGACAGGATGACGGTAGCGTGAAGGCCGCCCGCGAACTGCTCGGGGCGGGCCGGATTATTGGCAAGTCGACCCATAACCTGAATGAAGCACTCCAGGCCGAGCAGGATGGGGCTGACTATATCGGTTTCGGAGCCATGTACCCGACCGGCAGCAAGAATGTTACCCATATTGCCGGCACGGCCGGTCTTGCCGAGATCCGTGAGCGGATAAAAATTCCGGTGGTCGCCATAGGCGGCATCACCACCAGTAACGCCTGCCGGGTAATCGATGCCGGCGCCGATGCCCTGGCGGTTATCTCTTCGGTGTTGTCCAGTCCCCGTCCGGATGTTGCCGTAGCGGAACTGAAACTGCTGTTTAACCGCAACCGTCCTTTTCCGCGAGGGTCGGTGCTGACGATCGCCGGCAGTG
>JANNLB010000217.1:0-10905 GCA_031396605.1 Geobacter sp.
GATATCAGGCAAAAGCGGAATAGGCAAATCCTCGATCTGCTTGATGAGCGCCTTCATCTTGATTTCCCATTTGGCCTCAAGCTCGTTCCAGTTTTTGTAATAAAAGCCGGCGCGCTCCATGAAATTCGGGACACGACTGCCTATCTCCGCCGGGTCCAGCACAGGTACCGGCGATATATAGATGTAGCCGTTTATGATACGGTGGTCGACGCCGCGCACCGGTGGAACCTGGAAGATGCGGTTGTTGTATTGGGACAGGCCCAGATACCAGGCTTCATCCCAGATTGTGTCAAACGGGTAGATCGCTTCGGGGTAATGAAGCCCATCATAGAACCAGAAAGCCTTTTCCTCGTACTCCTTACGCTCCGGGTCGTCGGTGACGAACTGATACTGGTACGGATACATTCTTTCCCAACCTTCTGTTCCGGGAATTGTCTTGAAGTCGTGCGGGTTTGGAAATTTCATTTTGTCTCCCCTTGCAGTGTTATTCCAATTCCAGATCAAAGCGCCCTCTTCGTTAGCTCGTCTTCGGCTCCTCAACATACTGTTTGTATGCCTTCGTCGCCTCAATCCTCGCCGCCTTGACTGCATCTTTGATTTGTAATTGGTATTAGTGGCTGAGTCGTGGTCGCAGGCATGCTGTGCTTTGTCATGTTGGTGTCCAATACACGTACGGCATTGCACAAACGTTGTTTGCTCATAATGTCAAGACACGACTGTCATGATAGATATCACTTTGAATCGTTGAACCTAAAGCATAGTTTATGCCAAACATTGTTACATTACTTAACGCAGAATGTGTAACGAGCCAAACAATTCAATCTGATGCCCATGTTTATTACTTATTGGCGATTGCGCAGTCTTTACACCTACTCTCGTCTGTGGCCATTCGTTATCATCTGAACGAGACACCTGCAAATCGACAGTTGACAATTTCGTAACTTATCAGGCGAATGTCCCGGCGATTGTACAAATTTGTCAAATTTCAATTGAGAATCAAAACATGAGGCAGATCCAAAAAAAACGCTGCAATCTTTTTAAAAAGAAGTTTTGCAACTTATGATGGCGAAATACGAGGGAATAGTGGATTGAGTAACAGAAGAGTTAACAGGCGTCTAAGCGTGATAAAACGTGTGAATACTGAAAGACATCGTGAAAACTTTTCTTACTTGCATAGTCGTAATAGCAACTGTAGTATAACTATGGTTTGTGAATGATACGCAATAATTTTTGAGTTACTACTAAATCAGGGCAATCATGGTAAAACCACGTAGGACAGAAACAACCGCCCCCCCCGACACAACTAACAGCGACTTGCGTGCCAGGTTGCTGTTCTGTGCCGAAACCGGTCAGATATGGCTTCACGAACACCGCATGCTTCTCGTTCATTCGGAAGCGCAGGCAACACTCCGCTGGGAACTGATCGACACTCTCGGTATGGACAGGGCACGAGGATTTCTCACGCGAATGGGTTACGCAGCCGGCATGCGAGATTTTGAACTTGCCCTTACACGCACTAAAAGCGAGAACGATTTTGACGTTTTCATGACAGGCCCTCATCTCCATATGCTTGAAGGGGGCGCTAAAGTTACTCCTGTCAAGGTTCAATTTGACCGCAGCGCCGGCACGTTTTATGGCGAATTCCTGTGGGAAAATTCATGGGAAGGTCAGTGGCACCGGCATCGCTATGGCGTCTGCTCCGAACCGATGTGCTGGAGTCAGATCGGCTATGCCTGCGGATATACTTCGGCCTTTATGGGCCGCCAGGTTCTGTACAAGGAGGTCGAATGTGTCGGCATGGGGGCAAACAACTGCCGCATCATCGGCAAGCCGGTCGAGGAATGGGAGGACGCGACCGACTATACACGTTTTTTGAACCGCGAGTCGATAGCCGAACAACTCATCGACTTGCAAACTCAGGTCGTACAGTTGCGTGCAGCCATAAACGAAAAGGAAAAGCTGCCGGCTGATATTGTGGGTAATTCCCCGGCCTTCCGTGCCGCTTATGAACTGCTCAAACAGGCGGCAAAAAGCCAGATAACGGTGCTGCTCCTGGGAGAGACCGGCGTGGGCAAGGAGGTGTTCGCCCGCTCATTGCACGAAATGGGAGCTCGTCACAGCGAATCGTTCATAGCCATCAATTGCGCTGCCATTCCTCACGATCTGGTGGAAGCAGAACTGTTCGGCGTCGAAAAAGGGGCCTATACCGGCGCACTCACCTCCCGTCCGGGGCGTTTCGAGCGGGCCAACGGCGGCACACTGTTTCTTGACGAGATCGGTGACCTGCCTCTTTCCGCGCAAGCCAAGCTGCTGCGTGTATTGCAGGAAGGCGAAATCGAGCGGCTTGGCGACCAAAAAACCCGCAAAGTCAACGTGCGCTTGGTGGCGGCAACCAATGCCGATTTGAAACTACTGGTCAAGGAAGGTAAATTTCGCTCAGACCTGTACTACCGGCTCAATGCTTACCAGATCGCCATCCCGCCACTCAGAGAGCGCAAGGTGGATATCCCGCTGCTCGCCAAAAACTTCCTGGAGAAATATTCCGCCATCCACGGCAAAAAACTGCGCGGCTTCACCGATAAATCCAAGCGGACGCTGCTTGCCTATTCATGGCCAGGCAACATCCGCGAACTCCAGAATGTGATCGAGCGCGGCGTCATTCTCGCCCCGGGAGGTACTCGTATTGAAGTAGACCAGATGTTTCCGTCATACAACGAAGACCACTCCCTGGAATTCGGCCTTGACATTAACGGAGGCCTGGGCAACAACAGCGGCCTCGGCTTCAATCGTTGGGAAACCGGAAAGACTTTGTGCGAGGCGGTCTTCAATGGCGTCATGACGCTGGACCAGGTCGAAGGAATGCTTGTGGAAACAGCCGTGGACAAAGCCCGCGGCAACCTTTCCGCAGCGGCCAGGTTGCTTGGGTTGACCCGCAGACAGTTATCCTATCGCCTCGGTCGTCTGCACGAAAATGAATCCACTCAGTCTGATGTCGGCGGCGCGCCAAGCTAAGATTTGTTAGTAAACAAAGCCCTCTTTATGGCCGCAATAATTAGGCCATCGCAACATCCCCCACGCGTAATTTTCCATTGTAGTCAAACAGGGTACCGCTTTCTCCATGGAAGGCGACATTTTTGTACTTATTCCATTTCCAAATCAAAACGTTATCTTCGTTGGCCCTTCGACTTCGCTCAGGTCAGGCTCGTCTTCGGCTCCTCAACGTACTATCTGTACGCCTTCGCCGCCTCAATCCTCTCCGCCTTGATTTCATCTTTGATTTGAAATTGGTATTAGACGGTTCTTCTAACGCAGCTCAACAACGATATTGAGTTGTTACATGCAGCGCAAAATCGTTGTCAACTATTTTGCGTTGTAATTTTTGCAGTGCTGATATGGATAACATAACGTAATACTAGTCTTTTGTCATAGAATCAGTTGCTGGCACGGACTTTGCTCAAACCATAATCTTATGTGCATGACTCAAATGAAGGAGACCCTCCCAATGAACAGCACCTTTTCTTCCTATGAACGTTTTCCGGTTCACACCTTAAAAAGGGTCGATCGACCAACGACTGCCATCAACGACCAACTCGTTCAGCGCACCGATCAGCGTGAGCATGGCTTCAGCCGGGCGGGTCGGGGAGATTTCGGGCCTTTCGTTGCTAAAGAGTTCCCGCGATTTGTGCCGAAACAACCTCTATCCGGATCTCTCGTGACCATGTTAGGCATGCTGGGGCACTTGGTGGACGGGGGGAGCCGACTTTCGACTGACCCTTCGCAAAGGTCGGGAGCAATGCCCTCCATGCATCCCACAGCCGCCGCAAAGGCACCCGGCACCGATGATCCACAATACATGGCTCGCCATATCAAGGATACCGCATACTTCCTTCGTTCCGATGCGGTCGGAATCTGCGAACTCCCCCCCTATGCCGTTTATTCTCATAGCGCATATGACGGCGAGTCGGTTGAGCAACCACACAAGTACGCGATTGCCATCCTTATCGATCAGGACTGGCATACGGCAAAGGCGTTCAACGGCCATGACTGGATCAGCAACTCAATGAGCTTTCTCTCCTATTCTACCTCCGGTTTCATCGCCTGCGTCCTGGCAGACTATATCCGAAGCCTCGGTTACTCAGCGAGAGCGCACCATGGTCGAAACTACCAGGTTGTCGTTCCTCCCATCCTCCTGTGGGCTGGCCTCGGCGAGATGTCCCGTATCGGCGACATCGTCATCAACCCCTTCCTCGGACCCCGGTTCAAGGCTGCCATCGTCACCACGGATCTTCCCCTGGCAGTAGATAAACCGATAGACTTTGGACTCCAGGATTTCTGTGACAAGTGCAAGAAGTGCGCACGGGAGTGCCCTTCCAACGCGATAAGCGATGGAGAGAAAGTAATTCACAACGGTTATGAGAAATGGCCGACTGATGTGGCGAAGTGCGCGTCGTTTCGGGTAGGAAATCAGAAGGGGTCGGGTTGCGGCACCTGCGTAAAGGTTTGCCCATGGAACAAGCCCTACACCCCCTTTCACCGAATGATGAACTGGACCATGCGCAAGGTTCCTCTGGCGAGAAATCTGGCCATATGGGGAGATGACCTGATGGGATACGGAAAGCCCGATCCGACAGCCCAATGGTGGCTTGACCTGGAAGAAGTAAACGGCGTGCTCCGGGTTCCGGACAACACCGTTGATCGCTACCAGTAGTAACAGCTTCAGCTCCGCTTCTTTTGCAACCTCGATAATTTTGAAAAGGAGAATGATAATGACTGAAAAACGGCATGTTTGGTCGATCTTTATGACAAGGTTATTCGGCAGAATGAACATCGGTTTCCTGGTGGTCGTGTGTGGAGTGTTGGTGTTTGCAACCGGCCAGGCTAATGCCGCAGGAGACACGATAAAGGTAGGCCTCGTTTTTGACATGACCGGCTCATTTGCCGATTTCGGGCGGCAAATGACTAACGGCGTCAAAACATACATTAAACAGCATGGTGATTCCGTCGCGGGCAAGAAGATTGAACTCGTGGTAAGGGACACCGGCGGACCCGCGCCCGAGTTGGCAAAGCGGCTTTGTCTGGAACTTGTGGTAAAAGAAAAAGTCGATTTCCTTGCCGGGTTCACACTTACGCCCAACGCGCTTGCATGTACTCAGGTCGCGACCGAGGCGAAGAAGCCGATGATCCTCATGATGGCCGCGACCTCGATAATCACGACCAAATCGCCATACATCGCCCGGACGTCGTTAACAGTGGCGCAAGTCACCGAGCCGATGGCGCAATGGGCGTTTAAGAACGGCTATCGTAAGGTATATACGCTTGTCGCCGACTACGGCCCCGGCTTTGACGCCGAAAAGGCTTTCAAGAAAGTGTTCACCAAGTTGGGGGGCGAAGTGGTGGGCGAACTGCGCGTGCCGCTTAAGAACCCGGATTTCGGTCCCTTTGTACAGCGCGTCAAGGACAGCAAGCCGCAGGCGATGTTCGTGTTCCTCCCGGCCGGCGAAACGGGGGTAGCGTTCATGAAGTCTTATACCGAACGTGGTCTCGCAAAGGCGGGTATCAAGTTGCTGGCAACCGGAGACGTGGTTGACGACGGGATGATGGATGTGATGGGAGATACTCCGCTCGGCGCGATAACGACCTACTTTTACTCCGCCGCCCACCAATCGCCCGAGAACGAGGCATTTCTCGCGGCCTACAAACAGGTTGACCACACTACGCGTCCGAACGGCCTTGCGATGGGGGCCTATGACGGGATGGCGGCTATCTATGCGGTGGTCAAGCAGTTGAACGGAAAAATAGATGGCGATAAGGCGATGCAGGTGCTCAAAGGATTGAAGCTGAACAGCCCGCGCGGCCCGATCCAGATCGATCCCGATACCCGGGATATCGTGCAGAACGTCTACGTGCGCGAAGCAAAAAAAGTGGGTGGCAAAGTATACAACGTCGAGTTCGAGACATTTAACGCCGTAAAGGACCCGGGCAAGTAATCTAACTATTCAGGTCATGGGTCGAATTATGCTGAGCGCTTGACCGTAAATAAAAGGAGGGATAATAGATGAAATGCTTTATCGCAGCGATCGGTATCTTATCAGTTGTGGCGTCGGCGGTTTCTGCACAGGCCGACATTACCATCGGCGTGAACCTTTCCACCACCGGGGCTGGTGCTTCGCTCGGCATTCCGGAAAAGAATGTCATGTCGTTTGCCCCTGCAGTCATTGCCGGTGAAAAGATACGCTACGTTATCTACGATGACGGCTCCGATACCACGACAGCCGTGCAGAACGTTAAACGCCTGATCTCGGAGCAGCACATCGACTTGTTGATCGGGCCCAGCGTAACACCGAATGCCTTGGCAGTGGTCGATGTGATCTCCGAAGCCAAGACTCCAATGATGGCTATCGCACAATCAAAGGCGATTATCTCTCCGGCGGATGGCAAACGCAGGTGGGCATTCAAGATAGTTGGGAACGACGAAGTACAGAACGGGGCGGTGGTCAATCACATGGCCAAAAAAGGGATAAAAACGGTTTCCGTCATCGCCGCAGAGGACCCTTACGGGGAGGGCAATACCCAGGTGTTCAAGAAACTGGCGGAGCAAAAGGGTATAAAAATCCTGACGGTAGAGAAATACAAAAGGGCCGATACAAGCGCCACCGCGCAGGTATTGCGCGCTATGCAGGGAACTCCTGATGCGGTATATATTGTAGGTTCCGGGACACCGGCGGCGATGCCGCATATTGCCCTCGTCGAGCGGGGTTACAAAGGGAAAATTTATCAGACGGGCGGAGTCGCGAACTCTGATTTTTTGCGAATCGGCGGAAAAGCAGTGGAAGGGTGCCTCCTTCCTGCATCACCGGTTCTTGTGGCGGAGCAACTGCCGAATGGATATCCGACCAAGACAGAGGCTCTTAAATTCTTGAACGCTTACGAATCTAAATTCGGTCCGCGTTCGACGTTTGCTGCCCATGCGTGGGATACCCTCAAGGTCATGGAAGCTGCAATACAGAAGGCACTTAAGGCTGCGAAGCCCGGCACGGAAAAGTTTCGGGAAGCTTTGCGTACCGCGATCGAAGAAACCAAAGGTCTCGTAGGGGCAATGGCGGTATACACACTGTCCGCCTCAGATCATTCGGGCGTGAATCAGCTCGGCATGGCCTTAGTCAGGATTGAAAACGGCAAATGGAAGCTAGAGGATCTTGCGGAGTTCAAATAAGAACGGCAGCTATCGGCCTTCTTCGGGATGAGCGGTATCGACACGGATTTTCATCCGCTGTATTCTTGAGGACAGGGTGGTAGGACTCACGTCGAGGAGGGCTGCAGCACCATCTGCCCCATAGATCTTGCCCCCGCTGGTCTGTAGAGCTGTGACAATGTTGCGACGGATCAGATTCCTGACAGCACCTTCAGACATGATGCCCGCTTTGTCAAGGGAGGGTGAAGCCTTTGAGGAAGGGGGGAGCGCAGCCGTAGTTGAGACCGGTCCCGATGGTACGTCAAATTGAAGTTTTCCGAGCCGCGCGGTGATGACGGCCCGTTCGATGACGTTCTGGAGTTCCCGTACATTTCCCGGCCATTCGTAAGCCTGGAGCTCCGCTACGTGGGCTGGGGTGAGACCCGGTACCGATCTACTCATTTTGTTGGAGATCACCCTCAGGAGATGATCTGCCAGGAGTGGAATGTCCTCCTTGCGTTGACGCAGGGGGACTACCTCGATTGGGAAAACGTTGAGCCGATAGTATAGGTCCTGGCGGAATCGCCCGGCAGCGACTTCCTTTTTGAGGTCGTGATTGGTAGCTGCTATGATGCGAACGTCTACCTGCCGTGGTGTTTCGTCTCCGATGCGCTCGTAGGCTCCCTCTTGAAGGACTCTCAGGAGCTTACTCTGGAGAGCATACGGGATCTCGCCGACCTCATCGAGAAAAAGTGTGCCGCCGTCGGCTGCCTGAAAGCGCCCCGCACGATCGGAGATAGCCCCGGTAAAAGCTCCTTTGACATGGCCAAAGAATTCGCTCTCGTAGAGCTCGGCGGGCACGGCCGCACAGTTAACTTTGATCATCGGCCGATCATGACGAAGGCTTCGCCGATGAATCTCCCGTGCCAGCAGTTCCTTGCCCGTCCCCGACTCCCCCAGAATGAGTACGCTGGCACTTGTGGGCGCGACCAGATTGACCTGTTCCAGCAGATTGGCCAAGGGAGGGCTCTTTCCGATAATGTCGCCGAAGGCTCCGGCGCTTACAACCTCTTCCCGGAGATAGGAGTTCTCCAACTCAAGCTGGGCACGAAGCCGCTCGATCTGGCCGAGAGCCAGGGCATTTGCCATGGTGACCGCCATCTGATTGGCAATCATGGTCATCCAGAATGGTCCCTCCTGGATGTGCTTAAGGTCAATCAGATTGTAGGTTGCGACCATGCCGAGCACCACCCCCTTGAACACTATGGGGTAGCACGACATACTACGTATATGCTCCCCGTGAGCCCACGGGTTTCGGGCCGTCCAGTCCGGGTTTCTGTCTGTACAAGGAATACGAAGAGGTGTTCCTGTCCGTGCGGCCTCGCCCGGCCCGGGGCAAGCTAAGGAAACACGGTGATCCCAGCCGTTGAGAGAGGACCCGACGACCCCTGGTTTCTTGATTGAGCGTCCTTCGCTTGCTACAAGATGCAGACAGGTGGAGCGGTCGGCGCAAATCTGCGAGTATTCGCATTCGGTGCAAATATCTCCTGGACGCAGTATCCAAACCCGTGCCAAAGCCACGTGGGGGCGGCTAGCCATCTGCCGAACGATCATACCCGGCAGAGCGTCGGCAGAGCGTTCCTCAGTCATTTGAATCAGGAATTGTCGTAGTGTGTCGTACTCTGGACGATAGTCTTCTTGGAGGTTCATGCTATTCAGAATAAACGATATTTAACCAGCAAGTCAACGCATAATCGTTTTCACCGCGTTTGCGTTGCACTTTTACTTAAGTTGTTGGCTATTCTCACTCGATAGTCGATTTCAACCCAAACCACCCAGAAAGAGATGGCGTCACTATTCCGGCACGGCATCATAAATTGTATTGTCAAGAAGATGTCAGGCTCAGTGACGCCAGCAAAACAATTTTATAATCCCCATATGTCCGGATATTATTCTGCCTCAAACTCAAGCAGACGGAGATAATCCTCTTCCGTATCGATATCGGAGTGAATGGACGGGTCTTCAACCGGTACCGTGAGGATCTGCCCGGAATACTCCTCAAAAAGAGATCGGGCGCCGCAGTCGTCCTTGAGGGTTTCGAGGCGGGGAAATGTCTCCCGGCTGAAAAGCACCGGGTTGCCGCGTTTGCCTTCAAATACCGGCAGCACAATGGCGCTGGTGGGGGAAGTTTCATAGGCGGCCAGGATACGGTTGATGGTTTCCGCAGTAACGAGAGGTTGATCCCCCAGCAAAAAGAGGACCGCATCGTCCTCCACTGTCACTTCCTGCAGGCCGGCTTTGAGAGAGGAGCTCTGGCCCTTGTCGTAAAGGGGGTTATGGACTACCGTAACATCCCGCCCTATCAGCAACTGCTCCAATTCGTCGGCTTGATAGCCGAGCACCACAATGACTCGCTGCAGTGAGGAGGCCAGGGCGCTGTCAACCACGCATTCCAGAATAGTCTGCCCCCGGAAGGGAAGAAGCTGTTTGGTCCGCCCCATGCGACTACCCTTACCGGCCGCAAGGACAATCCCTGTGACTCGGGGAACGCGGCTCACGTCAGCACCGCCAGAGGATGCACCGCATGAACATACACCCCGTCAAGGGCCTGGCCGACGATCACGGACTCGGCAACGGGAATCTCCACCTGACGAAGATGTGCGGCCACCCTGGCACCGTATTTGCGCCTTTCAGTCGAATCCGCCTTGTTGAGAAATATGAAGCGGCGAGCGTGGGGTGGGGCACCTTTGAAGGAGCCCAAGGGATGGGATAAGAGACGTGCCAGATCCGATTCGGTGATGGTTTCCCCCATGGTAAGTCCCATCATTTCGCCGGCAAGCGCGGAACGGAAAACCAGTTCCTCAGACAACGGTTCACCGAGGACCTCCAGACTCGCTACGGCGACAATCACGCTGGTGGCGGGGGGAATTACCGGTTCGTGCCCGGCAGGCGCCTTGAGAGGCCGCCCCGCCGCGCCGTCGGCTTCGACGAGAATCCAGTCGAACAGCCCCGACTCTTGAAAGACGTGGATCGCCGCAGGAGCGAAACCCTGAAGCTTGCCCGTTCCAACCATCTGCGCTGCGGCAGCGGTAATGTGGTTGGTGGTATGTCGGCAGGAGAATGCCTGCTGGAGAATCGCTTCGGGATCGGCATCAATAAGGACCGTTTGTGACTGGTCAGGGGTGGGGACGAAGATTTTTGTGGTGGTAGTAGTCAGCACCCGCTTCCCGGAACCGGCGAGTCGGTGTGCCAGGTGGAACAGCAGACTGGTCTTCCCTCCCGCGCCGACAAGACTCAGCACTCCCCGCTGTTCAAGGAACAGTAACTTTTCGATCGGCTGCAGGGGAACTCTCATAGCATCCGGCATCGGAAAATTATCGGATTAACAACGTCAGGAATGTTCCTTGTCAACTTTTTGAAATTCCTTCCATTTTCTTGAAAATGGCATAGGCTTCCATAAAAGTTGGAAAGCCCGTGGTTTGTATCAACAGGAGCAGTGAATGTTTTATTTCATCATCTGTCAACCCTGCATCTTTACCCTTGGCAATATGCGTTTCAAGGGCAGAATGATGGCGGCTGGCACCAGAAATGGCGATTTTGAGCAGCCAGCGGGTTTTTTCCGGCAAGGGCCCCGAATTTTGATGGATTTCAGTTCCCAGATTTTCATGGCCTGCGTAAACATTCGGATAATCTTCCTTGAATTTTGAAAAAATATCATGGATGTCTTTCATTGA
>JANNLB010000240.1:0-5256 GCA_031396605.1 Geobacter sp.
CAAGGATGTACACCTTTGCTCCCAGGCCACACGCCATCTTGGCCGCATTTATCCCGACGATGCCGCCCCCGATCACCACTACGGTGCCAGGGTTTACTCCGGTGACTCCACCAAGTAGGACCCCATTGCCTCCCTGAGCCATCTCCAGGTATTTGGCACCCTGCTGAATCGCCATTCTTCCAGCAACCTCGCTCATGGGGGTCAGTAGAGGCAGAGATCCGTCAACCTTCTGTATGGTCTCATAAGCAATACCGATCGATCCCGATTCCACGAGGGCTTTGGTCAGCTCTTCAGCTGCGGCCAGGTGAAGATAGGTGAAAACAATCTGCCCCTTACGGATGAGCGGGTATTCTGAAGGCTGCGGTTCCTTGACATGCATTACCATGTCAGCTCTTGAAAAGATTGATTCCGCCGTGTCTACTATTTCGGCACCATGAGCAACATACGACTCGTCATCAAAGCCGCTTCCGCCGCCGGCTGATTTTTCCACAAGTACGGTATGGCCATGCTGCCAGAGTACTTCAACCCCGGCCGGAGTCATGGACACCCGGTTTTCTTCCTTCTTGATCTCTTTGAGAATTCCGACAATCATGTTTTCCACCTTTCCTTAGTTGATTTAGTTTGATTTCGCTCTGCCCGGCATAAGTTTCGGCTAAGCACCCATTGCCTTATCCAGCCCAACAAGACGGTCGAGAAGCAATACACCAATGAATGTCGCTGCTACGATAACCGTTGAAACTGCGGCAACAAGCGGGTCGGTAATGTAGGTAATGTGGTTGTAAATTCGGATGGGAAGCGTAGCCAGTTTCGGGCCGCTGACAAACAGTGTGACGGTCAGTTCATCCAGCGACATGATGAACGCGAAGATGCCGCCGGCCGTTATGCCCGGAGCGATCAACGGAAGTCTGATACGAAGGAACGTTTGAACCCGGTTAGCTCCAAGGTTCATTGCGGCCCTTTCAAGGCTCTGATCAAATCCTACCAGACTCGCGCTCACCGTCCGCACCACATACGGTATGGTCACAATGACATGACCAAGGATAATAGCTGTGACAGTTGAAGCCAGCCCTATCATGGAAAGGAAATATAGGAGGCTGATACCAGTCACCACCGTGGGAACCATCAGCGGTGAAAGGAGAAACGAATTAAGCGCGTCTCGCCCGGGAAATCGGTGCTGAGCCAGTGCCATGGCTGCAAAGGTTCCAAGGGTTGTTGCAATAATTGAGGAGGTAATTGCAACCATCAGGCTGATTTTGAATGCCTCAATGAATTCCGGGTGCCTGGGAATCTCCCGGAACCAGCGCAGTGAAAATTTCGTGGTCGGTATCTGCAGCCACCCCTCGGGGGTAAAGGCCACCAGAACTACCACTACAATGGGAGCCATCAGAAATATCAGGAACAGGAAATTAAAGTAGGACAGAAAATCTCTAGGTATTTTTATCATCGGAACACCTCTTTCCAACGGCCGCGTTCGATTACCCGGTGATAGACCAGAACTATGGTTGTGGTGAGCAGCACGAGAACAAGCGCCAGTGCCGCACCGAACGGCCAGTTAAGGGATTGAAGAAACTCTTCGTACACCAGGTACGCCACCACGCGAACCCGTGAGCCCCCGAGAACAGCCGGAGTCACGAATGCGCTCATGGACATGGTGAACACCAGAACGGACCCGGCAAGGATCCCCGGAAGGCTGAGTGGCAGGGTAATCTCCAGAAATGCTCTGACCGGATTTGCACCAAGGGTTTCCGCTGCCCTCACCAGAGCCGGGTCACGTCTTTGAAGGGAAGCATAGATCGAAAGAACCATCAGGGGGACTAGAACATGGGTTAATCCGATGATTATGCCGGTCTCGCTGTAGAGAAGTTTCACGGGCGTGTCAGAAAGGCCGAGCTTTACGATGGTGTTGTTTATTACGCCATTATTCCCCAGCAGGATGAACCAGCCGAATGTTCGTGTGACGGCACTGATCAAGAGAGGTGAGAGGACAATCATCATGACCAATGCCTTGACCCGCCCTTGGACGCGGGTAAGATAGTAGGCTTCCGGATAACCGAGGAGCAGGCAGAGGATTGTAACAATAATGCTGATCCGGAAAGTTCTGACAAAAATTCCGATATAGTAGGAATCGGTGAATAGTTTTACATAGTTGTCCAGTTTGATCCCTGCCTGCACCCCTTCCATCGGAGAGAACCCGTAAAAACTGAGGCTGAGGATAAGGATCAGCGGGACGAGAAAAAATATCCCCAGCCAGAACAGGGCAGGGAGTGCCAGCAGGGCAGCACGTGGCCATTTCTCAGTATTCATTGTTTCGCCTCCGCCGGAATCAAGAGTGTACTATCATTTTCCCATGAGAGAACTACGTCCATTCCCACTGTTTTGAATGTTCCGCCACTGTTCTGGCAGATAACGGACAGGCGGCCGGCTTCCGTGGAGACAACGTAATGAATCAACATTCCGAGGAACACGCAATGTTCCACCCGTCCCGGCAGAGAGTTTTCGGAAGGCCGAGCTTCGGTGGATACCACTATTTTTTCGGGTCGGATAAGTGCTTTGCCCAGGCCTGAAAACTGGCTGCCTAGTGTTACTATCCCTTTTATATGCAGGCCGTTTTTTACCACCAACGTTCCATACCCGCCATGGCTGCCGATAAACTCTCCGTCAATCACGTTGGTTGCCCCGATGAAATCTGCGACAAATTCTGTTGCCGGTCGATCGTAAATGGCCACCGGAGGCCCTTCCTGAACAATGATACCGCGGTGCATGACCGCTATTCGATCGGACATGGCCAGAGCTTCTGCCTGGTCATGGGTTACGAACACCGTAGTGATGCCGACCCGTCGCTGAATCTCTCGCAGTTCAATCCTCATCTCTTCCCGTAGTTTGGCATCAAGATTCGAGAGAGGTTCGTCGAGAAGAAGAATTTCCGGTTCGATGACAAGTGCCCTTGCAATGGCGATTCTTTGCTGCTGCCCTCCTGAAAGCTGGCGCGGGTAGCGATCTGCGGTGTGTGGCAGCTTGACAAGATCAAGAGCTTTTTTGACTCTCGGAGCAATATCCGCCGCGGAAACTTTCCGCATTTTAAGTCCGAAAGCGACGTTCTGGGCTACGGTCATATGTGGAAACAGAGCATAATTTTGAAACACCATGCCTGTATTCCGCTTGTAGGGAGGCAATTCGGTTACGTTCTTCCCCCCAATGCGGATTTCCCCCCCATCTGGTTGCAGAAATCCGGCAATCATACTCAGTGTTGTTGTTTTGCCACATCCCGAAGGGCCAAGCAGGGATACGAACTCTCCATCGTTTATGGTGAGGCTGAGTTGATCAACCACCAGGGAGCCATCAAATTTTTTTACAACTTTATCAAGTTCAAGTTTTGCCATTGGCTGCAGCCTCCACACCGTTAGAGTTGCCCTGACTTTAGGGAGGAAACAATCGGCTTCCTCCCTGATTAAGCCCCCTAGTTTTCTATCTCTTTGTTCCAGCGCTCTGTCCACTGGGGACGGACTTTGTTTATCGTTTCCCAGTCAGCTTTATAAAGCTTGCTGATCTGCTCCGATCCATAGGGAACCTTTTGAGCGACTTCTGGCTTGAGCTTGACGGTTTTGTTGTAAGGACCCGCTTTGAAGTGATCTGCCAACACAGTCTGGGCTTCTTTACCAAGGATGTAGTTTATAAACTCGTTGGCAAGCTTCTTCTGCTTGGTCCCTTTTATGACAACGAGACCCATTGCAACAGCTGGACTACCCTCCTTGGGGTAGACAAACTCGACGGGGAAACCTGTTTCTGCCAGAGCGTACATCCGGGAGCTTCCCCAAACACCAACCCACGCCTGTTTAGACTGGAACAGCTCTGAATGTTTTCCTGGCTGCGGCTCAAATACAAGGAAGTTATTCTTGATCTTTTTCATTGCCTCGAAACCTGGGTTAATATTGCTTTCAGAACCGCCATTCATTTTTGCCAGCATGACAACCGTCAGTAATCCGTATCCATTCTGAAGGGGGGGCATGATGAGGTGCCCGGCATATTCTTTCTTGCCCAGATCAGCCCAAGAAGTAGGAGCAGCCCATCCTTTCTGTTTGAATATTTCCTTGTTGTACATAAGCCCTGTGGCGATAACACCAAAGTCCACACCAAGGTTTCCCTTGTGTTTGGCAATGTCGTACATATCTTTCATGTTAGAAACGATCTTGGTGTCAATCGGTTCCCATAACCCCAGGGCTGCCCCTTGGTTTGACGGTCCGTCATCAATGAATGCCACATCCATCTGCGGGTTGTTTTTCTGGGCCTGAGCACGAGCCAGAGTTTCGGTTGAATTACCCGAAACGAACAGAATTTTAACCTTGTGCTTGCTCTCGAAAGCTGCCGCCAGGTAATCCTTAAAAATCTTCTCGAAAGCCCCCCCATAACCTGCCACTACCAACTCTGCATCAGCTGCTTTAGCCTTGGTACTCAGTGAAATCATTGTTACAAGTGCAACCCCCATGATCATCCAGCGTTTCATTTTAAAATCCCCCTTTCGTTTTTTTAACTTCTCAATATCTGGTGCCTAACGAATCTGCCAACTCCATCTTATGAAACTGATCCACCACCACACACAGTAAAACAAAACGAAGTTTCTCTCGTATCTACACGTCTCATGCCAAATGCCAAATCTACATTAAAGGCGAATTGAAAGTATAATAACAATAATGATATCGTAAAGTTAAATGATAATGCTCCTGCGACTTCAGTAAGCCGGCACTGTATAATAATAATACACTTTTGTCATTCATAACAAATACACGTGTTATTACAATATGATATGCGATGTGTATGATTTTTTTACATGTTTAAAAATTACACGGATAAATCAGCACGACCAAAACTGAGGGGGGGTGGAATAAAAGAAGGTTACGTTCTGAAATGGAAGAAAATGTGTTGCGGTTGGGCGGTTCCAAGCACCTTATGTATCTATAAACGTTAAAACTATTCCCCCTTGCGACTCAAAGAATGTTTTTCAAGCTTATTGTAGAGAGTCGCCCTGGTAATGCCTAATATCCCCGCAGCTTTCTGGATATTATTATTCACTGAAAACATGACCTCCTTAATCGCCTGGCGTTCAACTTCATCCAGAGACATACTCGGCTGTCCTGTCTGGATAGTCTTCTTTTCGGGTGTTTGAGGGATGCCCAGATGTTCTAAATCAATCATATCGCCATCAATAAGATTAGCCGCGCGCTCAACGACATTACCCAGTTCCCGGACATTGCCCGGCCA
>JANNLB010000164.1:0-16250 GCA_031396605.1 Geobacter sp.
TGAGGTGGAAGTCGAGGCGGATGAAGGGAATCCTGTAACGGAAACGAAGGAGTTCTCCTTCGTGAAGAACAATGAAATCAGAAAGTGTCTTGAAAGAGATTACACAGAAATCCAGCGTGCCTTTATTGCACGGTGCTGGAAATCCGTCATTATTCTATCAGGTGGTGCAATTGAGGCAATTTTAACAGACTTGCTGGTGGCAAACGCTGCCAAGGCAGCTCAATGTCAAAAGGCTCCCAAACAAAAGGATGTTACAAGATGGGGTTTGGTTGATCTCATAAACGTGGCTGTTGAACTAGATTTAGTATCATCAGGAGTAGAGAAACTGTCACATTCAGTCCGAGAGTATAGGAACCTTGTTCACCCAGGAAATGAGATTAGAAACAAACTCACCTTTGATTCTGAAGAAGCGAAGATCGCACTTGAAGTTCTTCACATAGTACATAGAGACCTGTCACTGTAAGATTTGAATACTGTAGTCCAACCCAGTGGAGACTCCAGAGGGATCAGCCCTTGACACGAGACAATAGTAAAGAACGAGGGAAGAATAAAGGGTCGACTCTCCATTCTCCATTTTTCAGACAACTGATGAAAGAACAAGGCACTACTCTTTCAACCAAATGACAAAAAAACATGCGAATTGGTGGGTTATCGGGCAGCCTCTGCGTGCAGCTTGAGACCGAGCGCCGAAACTATTTTGAGAATCGTATCAAATCCAGGAATCCGCTCCCCTGAAAGTGCCTTGTAAAGACTTTCGCGAGAAAGGCCCGCATCGCGCGCAACTTGGGACATCCCTTTGGCGCGTGCAATGTCACCAAGCGCCTTGGCGATAAACGCAGCATCGCCATTGGCCTCTTCGAGACATGCTTCAAGATAGGCCGCCATTTCATCAGGAGTGCGGAGGTGTTCGGCGACATCATAGCGACTGGTAGCTGTTTTTGGCATTTTTAACTCCTGCAGTTGGCCTGGATGTCACGCAAGTCATCAAGCCAGTTGGCAAACAGTTCGGTTTTGCGAACTTCTATCATAGGAATACTGTAGCCCCGTGGCTACATATTGTCAAATAGTAAGTTAAAGTAGCTGGTTTGCTTGAATGGCAGGGTAGAGAGCAGGTTTTCAGGATGAGCGGAGGCAATCATTATGGGAAGCGTCGTGTTGGCAATATCAGGATCTCAAAGAGATCCATCATTTACTGAAAAGATGCTCGACCTGTGTATCGAAGGGATGGGGGACGACCTGGAGGTACACAAGTTCTATCCGCACAAGATGAAGATCGGCCCGTGCACCGGTTGCTGGCTCTGCTGGACCGGCAAGAGGCCTGGCGAGTGTGTTCAGAAAGACGATTTCGAGCAGATTCTTGAGGTCTACAAGCGGGCCGACTTCGTGCTTGTCGCGTCACCGCTCTATGTCTTTGATTTTCCCGCTACGGTCAAAAACGTAATCGACAGATTCTTCGTAGTTCTGGAACCTGCCCAGATAGAATCACCCAGGGGGGGCACCGAACACCCCAAGAGGTTCGGACGACTCCCCAAAGCGGTTTTGATCTCGTCCTGCGGGTTTCCTGAAATAGACAACTTTGACCTTCTGAGGAAACACTTCCATCTCATCAGTGAGCATATGGGCTGGAACTGGTCGGGAGAGATCCTGATCTCGGCTGCCGGGGCGGCCAATGCCCCGAAACTCTTCGATAAAAAGTATGAACGTATCAGGAAAGCAGGAACGGAACTGGTCAATGGCGCTATCTCACAAGAGACAACAGAGGCAATCGCCGCACCCGTCATGTCTGCGGAGGACTACCGCAGGATGGCCACGCTCAGTTTCGAAAACGGTTTTATGGCGAAAGCAAAAATTGCCGCACTTGCGGTAAAGATTATGTTGAAAAACAAGTGATCGTCTTATAGATTCCAGCAACCGGCACGAACGGCTCAAAAACCGACCGGCCAGCCTCAGCCGCGTTCTCTTATAAATTGGAGCATACAATGACGTTACTGACAAACAGACCTGCGATTCCTTTCACGCTGACCGACAGCGCCGGCGTGGTTCACCGCCTTGACGATTACCGCGGCAGCTGGCTGCTGCTGGTATTTCATCGCCATCTGGGCTGACTCCCCTGCCGTGCGCACATCACGCAGTTGCGTGACAGAGAAACCGAGTTGGAAGGTCTGGGCGTGAAAATAGTTGTGGTAACGTTCGCCAACGATTTCATGGCTCGCACGTATGTGGATGACACCGGGCTTGTCTGGCCGCTTCTGGTCGATGAGAATCGGAGCGTTTATCGGAATTACGGCATGCTTGCGGCATCCTTCTGGGATATCTGGGGGGCGAAAACCTGGCTGGCCTACGCCCGGGAACTACTCAAAGGGAAACACTTGGTCAAATCCGGGGAAGATATCTACCAGCGTGGCGGAGATGTGCTGATCGATCCTCAGGGCATTGTCCGCCTGCATCACATAGGCACGGGACCGGCTGACCGGCCTGCGCCGGAAGCCATCATGAGAACAATCAACCATACATCCAATCAAACCAATTCATGAGGCACCCGTGGCACTTATATCACTTCGCGACGTAACCCTGGCCTTTGGCGGCCCTCCTCTTTTTAACGGCATCAACCTGCAGATCGAGGCGGGTGACCGGCTCTGCCTGATGGGTCGCAACGGCAGCGGCAAATCGACGCTGCTCAAACTGATCGGTGGAGAACTGACGCCGGAGGGGGGTGAGATCCAGCGGCAGCAGGGGCTCAAGGTGGCTCAGCTCACCCAGGATGTGCCGCCGGAGGTGAGCGGGTCAGTATTTGACGTCGTCGCCTCCGGCATGGGTACCGCAGCCGCGCTGCTGGCGGAATATCACCACGTCAGCTTTGAGTTGGCGCATGACAGCAGTGATAAGATGCTGGCACGGCTGGAGGTGCTGCAAAAAGAGCTGGAGGAGAATGACGGCTGGAATCTGCATCAGGAGGTGGAACGGGTGCTGAACCGGCTGGATCTGGACGCCGAGGCGGAATTCACCGAGCTCTCCGGGGGGACCAAACGGCGGGTACTGCTGGCCCGCGCCCTCGTGTCCAACCCCGATATCCTCATTCTGGACGAACCGACCAATCATCTCGATATCGACACCATCCTCTGGCTGGAGGAGTTTCTCGCCAAAAACGTCAGGACGGTGCTGTTTGTGACCCACGACCGCGCCTTTGCCCGGCGGCTGGCCAACCGGGTGGCCGAACTGGATCGGGGACGGATCTATGCCTTTTCCTGTGGGTATGATGAATTCGTCGAGCGGCGCGAGGCGCTGCTGGAAGCGGAAATTTCCCGTCAGGCGCTGTTCGACAAGAAACTGGCCCAGGAAGAGGTCTGGGTCCGACAGGGGATCAAGGCCCGCCGTACCCGCAATGAAGGACGGGTCAGGGTGCTGAAGAAGCTGCGGGAAGAATCCCGACAGCGGAGAGAACGGCTGGGAACGGCCAAAATCCAGCTGCAGGTGGCGGATCGCTCCGGCGCGCTGGTGGCCGAAACGGTCGGCGTGACGTTTGCCTACGACGACCGGCCGATTGTCGCAAACCTCTCCACCATGATCATGCGCGGCGACCGGATCGGGATCATCGGCCGGAACGGATCGGGAAAGACGACCCTGCTGCGTCTGTTATTGGGTGAACTTGAGCCCCAGCAGGGGGAGATCAGGCTGGGGACCCGTCGCGAGGTGATTTATTTTGATCAGCTGCGCGAACAGCTGGATTTGGACAAAAGCGTGCAGGAGAATGTGGGGGAGGGGAACGATACCCTGATCATCAACGGTCAGTCGCGCCATATTATCGGCTATCTGCAGGATTTTCTCTTCTCGCCGGAGCGGGCGCGCTCCCCGGTCAGCATCCTGTCCGGAGGCGAGCGTAACAGGCTGCTGCTGGCCAAGCTTTTCACCAAACCGTCAAATATACTTGTGATGGATGAACCGACCAACGACCTTGATGCCGAAACGCTTGACCTGCTGGAGGATCTGCTGATGGAATATCCTGGCACTCTGCTGCTGGTAAGCCATGACCGCGATTTCCTCAACAATGTCGTGTCGAGCACACTGGTGCTTACCGGCGACGGTTCGGTGAAGGAATTTATCGGAGGATATGACGACTGGCTGAGTCAGGCCGCCCTGGAGACAGCTGCTGCGGTCCAGGCAGCGCAGAAAACGGCCCCGGAAAAGGGTAAGCCGCAGAAAGAGAAGGTACGCAAGCTCTCATTCAATGACCAGCGTGAGTTGGAGGAACTGCCGGAGAAGATTGCGGCAATCGAGAAGGAACAGGAAGAATTGCATGCCCGCCTGGCCGATCCTGAATTCTACAAGGGAGCCGGAGGAGAGGTGGTCGTAGTCAATGCCCGCCTGGCCGGGTTGGAGCAGGAGCTGGAAGCGGCGTTCCTGCGCTGGGACGAGCTGGAGAGTTTGAAGAGCTAGAATACAGCCTCTGTTGAAACTAAACTGTTGCACGACGCTCCCCCACCCGCTATCATTTGCAGGGGAAACCGTTTTTTCCATGCGGTGACGACCGACAAGAGGCTTCATGCCTAAACCAAAATTCAAAAAAGATCACGTGGTCACCTCGGTGGTGGCGGTGATCATCAACCTCGCCGGCGAGGTCCTGCTGACCAAGCGGAATATCCCACCTTTTCTCGGAGAGTGGGTCATGCCCGGCGGAAAGATTGACCTGGGAGAGCAGATTATTCGAGCAATTCAGCGAGAGGTGCTTGAGGAGGTCGGTCTCGAAGTGGAAGTTCAGAATCTGCTGGATGTCTTCGAGCATGTTACACCGGGAGAGGAACATTATCATTTCGTCATTCTCTACTACCGCTGCCATCCGCTCAGTAACGAGTTCAACCACAATGACACGGAGGTCGCCGAGGCTCGCTGGGTGCCGCCGGATGAGTTGTGGAAATACAGCATGCCCGAGGGAACAAGGTTCATCCTTGATAAATTATTCCCTGAACCCAACTACTGTGAGATTGATTAATACCAATTCGGAATAAGGTCAAATATGGTCCGGATCATAGATAAAGAAGTAAACCTTGAATTTTCCATCGGCGAGCATCTGCACTGCATGGTGGCCCAGATTCCCAATCGGCTGCGCAAGGTGGAGCACAGCTTTGTCCTTGCCGACCCCGAGGAGAAGTGGGCTCAGATTCGCGGTCTCCTCGACCGGGTCATCGAGGGGGAGGGATATCTGCGGAAGCTTCACTTCCTGATGCTGCCCGAAGCCTCGCTCCCCTTCAGTCGTTTCGATGAAATGCTGGAGATCTTGAGACAGGAATTCCGCCCCAACACGGTGACCATTTTTGGCATAGAGCCGATTCGGCTTCATGTCTACCGGGATCTGCTGGAACGCTTCAGCGAGGACAACGGTGATGCCATCGAGGCGGTTGACAGGGATATCGCAGGGGGAAACGTCCTGGAAATGCCGGTCAACTGGTGCTGTATAGCCATCAAGGAGGCAAACGGAGGGTTGCGGGTTTTCCTTGAGGCTAAAAGCCACCCTTTTCACGCCGAGGAACTGCTGGACAAGTACCACGACCTTTACCGGGGACGCCACTTCTACTTCTTTCACAGCCGGCCCGGCTGTTTCAACTTCATGGCCCTCATCTGTCTTGATTATCTGTACCGTGACCTCTACTCATCGAACATCAAGCGGATCATCGACCACGCCAACGACCTTTTTTTCACGACCCGCCAGGGGCTCGACGCCATGTTCGTCATTCAGTGCAACCCGAAGCCGGAGCATCACACCTACCGGGATGTGATCAGCGGTTTCTACGGTGAGTATCTGGAAGACACACCCGGGGTACGGGAAACGGTGACCGTCTTCGGCAACAGTTCCAACGAGACGACACTTGAAGGGGTCTCGCCGACTTTCAGCTACGGCCACTCCTCTGTGATAACAAACCGGCACCACAGGATACAGAAACTCACTCTGAAGGAATTCAAAACCGACGATTTCGACGGCGCACCGGTCTGCCGGCTCAGGTTCAGTGCCGAAACCCGGCTCTTTTTTTTCAACCTTCCCCCTCATCACGAACTTGATCCCCGCACCTCACGGGTGCCGCTCAAACTACACAGCATCATGCGCTGGACCGACAAGGGTGAATGGGAGAAGCTGCCGGGGGAAGAGCTGAGATATGATGCGAAATCAAGAGATGATGGCTCGCCGTAAGGCGGCGGTGTCAGAACCGCTGCGTATGCGCCACTGAAATGAACTGACTAATCCACCACCGGCATCCGCAGCAGCAGCGCCGCCACTCCGAAGGCTGCCAGCAGCAGCAGTGTTATCATCGCCGCCACCCCGTTCCACCCGAAATGCTGCCAGAACAGCCCCCCCACCGTACCGGAAATACTTGAACCGAGATAATAGGAGAACAGATAGAGCGACGAGGCCTGGGCTTTGGCCGTCTTTGCGCGTCGGCCTACCCAGCTGGAAGCAATTGCATGGGCGCTGAAGAAGCCGCAGGTAAAGATCCCCACTCCCGCGACGATCAGCACGAGCGACCCGGCCAGTGTGACCAGAGTCCCGGCCAGCATGGTCGCCAGAGTCATCCTGATCATGAAAGGGCGGCCGAAACGATGAATCAGGCTGCCGACGACCCCTGAGCTTAATGACCCAAGCAGATAGACCAGAAAAATCAGGCTGACCTGGAACTGGCCGAGATGGTACGGCGCGTCCAGTAAGCGGAAGCCGATATAATTGTAGAGCGAGATGAAACCGCCCATCGAAAGAAATGCCAGCAAGTAAAGACAGAGCAGACCGGGGTCGTGCAGGTGCTGGAGCAGCGAGGTGAACAGGTAGCGCAGCTGGAATGGCCGCTGCCGGAAGTTGGTGGATGGGGGGAGACTTTTCAGAAACAGCAGGCTGAGCAGCAGACTGATGATCCCGATCAGAGCGATTGCCGTGTGCCACGGGACATACCGGCAAAGCAGCGACGATCCGATCCTGCCGGTCATCCCGCCGAGAGCATTGCCGCTGATGTAGAGCCCCATGGCATGACCGATCGCCTCTGCATCCATCTCTTCCCCGAGATAGGCCATGGCAACGGAAGGGACGCCAGCCAGGACGAGACCCTGCAAAAGTCGCAGCATCAGCAGGGATTCGAACGAGCGGCTGAAGATTGTTGCCACTGCCAGCAGTGATGTCAGGAAGAGGGCTGCCGTCATGACCTGACGACGTCCCAGCGTTTCGGACACCGTGCCGACTATCAGCATGCCGAACGCGAGTGCGATCGTTGCGCACGAGAGCGGCAGACTGGCTACGGCCGGCGATACCCTGAACTCCTGTGCGAACAGCGGGAGGAGCGGCTGTACGTCGTAGAGGGTGACGAAGGTGACGAAACCGGCGCAGAACAGAGCCACGTTGATACGCCTGAACCGGGAGGTGCCGACCCGGACCTCACCTTCCGTGATTTCGGACATTCAATACCCCTTTAAATAAATGTGCGACCGCTTCAGTCAATAGCAAAAACAGCGCTGGAATACTACCCGAAGTTTGAAACCGTGCTTGCGGATGGCATGAATTGGTGTACTCTATTGACAATCAGTAATTTTTACGAGATTGTCTCCTCGTAATGGCAGAACGGGTGCGACAGTGCGGCAGAACAGGTTTGAACTTCCGGATTTTTTCCAGGGGGCTGGCGTGTACATATTACTGAAAAATTGCAGGCAGGCTGCAGCACTGGCCGCGCTTCTCATTATGGCCGGCTGTGCCGGCACCTCGACCTTTACCGCGTACCCCCGTAAAATCCAGCCTCTCATCACCTCCCTGTCAAACCGCACCCCGATCGATTTATCCCAGTGCCTGTTGAGCGAGTGCAATAGTAAAGACCTGATACTCTACAACATGGAGCGAGGCCGGTACGCCCAGGTAATCGGCAAAAGTGACATCAGCATGTCCGACTTCAGAACCTCGATGGAAAAAATCAGGGAGAACGACGAAAAAGCCCTGATCAGCGCTTCTGACGTCGGGGCCAATGTCGCGGCAACACTGGTCAATGACAACGCGATCCCTTACGAAGGTGAGGGGTACGAACGGGTGCTGCTGCACCACTACCAGGCGCTCAATTATTTGAAAAAAAAGGATCTGGAAGGGGCCGGAGTCGAGGTTCGCCGTGCCAATGCCGAGCAGGACGATTCTCTGAAACGTTTTGCAAAGGAGCTGGAAAAGAGCCGGGAGGAGGCATCCGGAAAAAAGGTTGACACGGGCGGCATCTCCCGGATTGACACCCAGTATGCCCAGATGGACGAGGTGGCCGGCAGGGTGAAAAACTCGTTCCAGAATGCCTACACGTTTTATGTCTCCGGTTTTATCTACGAATTGCTGAAACAGCCTAATGATGCCTATATCGACTACAAAAAGGCAATGGAGATTTATCCGGAGAACACATACGTGCAAAAAGATGTGCTCCGCCTGGCGGCAAAGCTTGAAATGGGCGATGATCTGGGCGAACTGAAACAGCGCTTCACGAGGGAAAAGCAACTTTTTTCGAAAAACCAGTCGGTTATCGTTGAGGATATAGCCACATCCGGCGAGCTTCTCGTTCTCTTCGAGGATGGCTTCGTGCCGCAGAAACACGAGATTAAAATTCCGATTCCGATAGGTAGAGGGGGTCTTATCACCATAGCGTTCCCGATCTATCAGGAAAAGTGGTCGGCTCAGACTCCGCTGCGAATCCTCAACAGCAATGAACTTATCGGCAGTACCGAACCTATTTGCGACATACGGGCATTGGCGGTCAAGGCGCTTAAAGAAAAGGCGCCCGTGATTGCCACACGCCAGATTATCCGGGCGGTGGCCAAAGGGGTGACTACATCGGAAGCAAAAAAGAAAATGGGAGAGTTAGGCCAATTTGCAGCTAATATATGGAACCTCGTCAGTGAGAATGCCGATTTGCGCAGCTGGCTCACCTTGCCGGCTAACGCCCAGATTTTGCGGACGACACTTCCGGCCGGCAATTACCGGCTGGCTCTGCTGCATCCTATGGCCGCCGGCACGACGTACACGGATGTCGCCATAACCGCTGACGGAAAAACAGTGTTACAGGTTATTCGGGCCGGTCAGCAGATATACAGTTCGGTTACGGCGTTTTAGCCGCAAAATATAACATCGTGAACACACGTATCCAGCTTATCAGGGCTAGAAAGTATTGGAGGATCTTATGAGTATATTTCTACGACCATTTACAACAGTAATTGTCTCGATTCTGTTGTTGCCGCTGTTTGCCTCCGCTGCAGAACTGGGCAAGGGGGAGAAGGACACCATTTTTATCGGTCCACTCAAGGTTCAGCAGTCAGTGATTGAAATGGCTGAAAAAAAGAATCGACACGCCGAGTTGAAGCGCGTATTCAACTCTCTTGAGACACAGTTTATTTCCGCTTTGAATGCCACTCGCGTGTTTCAGCTGGTGGAACGAAACCGTAAGGCGGATATTGAGCTGGAGCAGGGATTCGCTGCGGTGGCTGTTGATCCGAATGACAAAAACTCCGCACAGACCGGCAAAATGGCTGGTGCCAGGTTCGCCTTTCTCGCGCATATTGACGGCTTTGAAGACAAGTCGGAAACTGCGGAATATCAGGCAATCGGCCGGGCATCGCTGAGTCGCAAACTGTTTCTGTCGGCGACCGTGCAGATTGTCGATACGACCACCGGCAAGCTGCTGCCGGACTCCCCCAGCATACAGCTCACCAGGAGTGAAGAGGTCGAGAATGCCCGGATAGGGCAGCTTTCCGGGAGTGATGAAGTCATCGTCGCACTGGCCAAAGAGATGGCACAAAAGCTGTCGCAGGAGATAGTTGCTCTTCTCAGACCCGCGAAAGTGCTGTCAGTGACCGGTAAACAGATAATGATAAACCGGGGAAGCGAGGCGGGTTTTGCCAAGGGTGATCTTGTTGAAATATATGCCGTTCAGAATGTGAAGGATGAAGACTCAGGCGAAATGTTCCGCAACGAAATTCCGGTGGGGCAGGCGGTGATCAGCCGCATCGAAAAAAATCAGAGTTATGCCGCCATAAGCGGAGACGACATGGGAATTACCAAAGGGTGCGTGGTCCGTTTTGTAAAAACCGCGGCAAGTCGCGCCGCCGAAGCAGAGCCGCCCCCTGATGCGACACAGCCTGATTTTGGGACAAAAGGTAATGCGGGGAGTACCCCGGGTTCAAGCGAAAAACCACTCAAGTGGAAATAGGGGGGAGACATGATGAAACAGAGGAGAAACTTCATTGCCGGCGGGATAGCAGCGGTTGCTGCCATTGCGTCACTGGGGCTGGCCGGGTGCAGTACGACCGCCGGAGTTGAATCGACCGGAAAAATGTCATGGGATGAACAGGGCGCCCGGACGCTGGAAAAGAATGTGGTGTTCAATAATAGCAGCTTAAAGGGTGATATTCAGATCGTCGATCTGAAAAGCGCCATGGCGGGAGATGTTATGAGGGCCCAGGCAACATTGCGCTCCAAAGACAAGGATACCCTGCCGTTTCAGTACCGGTTTGACTGGTATGATGCGAGTGGTATTGAAATAAATTCCGGGGCCGGTTCCTGGAAACCGCTTATTCTGACCGGCCGCGAGAGCAAGACGATTCAGGGTGTTGCGCCTGATCCACGAGCTAAAGAGTTTAAACTTAAAATACGGGAACCGGATTAGGTTGATTTTGGCATATGACACAATTTCCCCCTCCAACCTCCCCCCGCTGGGTGGAGGCTTCAATTCCCACCCTTTAGGCCCCAGAGGGTCCAAGCGGGGGAGGGTTAGGGAGGGGGGAGCAATTCTCCCGGTTATCTTAATATGACGAAGTAGAAACGAACTGTAGAAATAACTCTATGAAATTAAGCGAGGATACTGACTATGAAAAATGGAATTAAAGTATTATTGGCAGCGCTGGCGATGGGCTCGCTATCACTTTCCGGTTGCGCATCAACCATGCAATACGGTGACGCCGGTTCGGCCAAGCCGATTTCGACCGAGTTCGGCTCATCCGATCTGCAGCAGATCGCCGAGACAATGGTCGATTCAATGATCACTTTTCCGCCGATGGTTGAAATGACCTCCGCGCGCCGCCCCGTAGTGAGCGTTGATAAGGTCAAGAATAAAACGATGCAGCATATCGACACCGAATCGATTACCGACTCGATTCGTGCCAAGCTGATCCGTTCCGGCAAATTTCGCTTTATTGACCGGACCACCGATGCCCAGACCATCGAAGAACTCAAGACCCAACAGGACAGCGGTCTTGTTGATAAAAAGACAGCCGTCAAATTTGGCCAGCAGATCGGCGCCGAATTTCTGTTGACCGCCAACTTCTCCGAGATCAGACAGAAGGCCGGCAGTACCACCGATGTGTACTACAAGTTTACGATGACGCTCAAGAATCTGAAAACCGGCATTCTGGAATGGTCCGATGAAAAAGAGATCCGCAAGGTGTTCAAACGCGGCACTTTTGGAGGTTAATGGTATGAAAAAACTTCTTCTGTTATTGCCTGCCATGCTGTTACTGGTGGCCTGTTCCGCAACAAAACCGAATTTTATCTTTCTGGAAAAAACCGCGGTTGATCAGAATACCGGTCTTACCTGGACCAGAAACGCCAATATGCCCGCTCGCCAGCTGATCTGGCGCGGTGACGATAATGTCTATGAGTACATGAAACGACTGAATGAAACCAATTATGCCGGGTATGCCGATTGGCGGGTGCCTTCCAAAGAAGAGATGGTCAAGTTGATCGAATATGCCAAGTCGATGGGATATGACCAGGCCAAGATGGATACCTGGCCCTACCAGAAGTTGCGCCAGGTCGGTTTCATCGATGTGCGTGACTACGAATACTGGACAGCCACCCGCCAGTCGCCGACCGAAATCTGGACCGCCGATTTGACCAATGGCAAGGTAGCCCCACGGCCGGAAAGTAAGCCGTACTATCTCTGGCCTGTCCGGGGTAACAGTTCACGCTGAGTCAGACCGGTAACATTACAGCAACACCGTAACAGCAACGCCCCTGCAGGTTCTTCCACAGGGGCGTTGCCCGTATAATCCTTATATATCGTGAAGCAGGCTCTTTGATTGTCACTTATTACACCATGTCGTGCGTTATTCGCGCCACCGGCGAGTAAAAACCGGCTTGTATCATAAGTTTGAGGATGCTGTTGGCTTTCTTTAGATCAATGACACTCGTCCTTACCGCCTTGATGAGAATACCAACTGTTCCGGTCAGTGGAATCTCCAAACGTACAGCTTCACTTCTCGCCAACCGGTCGTCACAGGCAAATACATACCCGCGCAGGGCGGCAAGTACCAGGCACGATGACTCACCATCACCAAATGAAACCGATATGCATGCATACAACCGCCGCTCTGCCGGTGTTATCAGCTCTTCCTGTCGAGGCCAGCCGTCCGATAGCAGCTTAACAAGTTCTTCAAGATCAGTGTGCCCCTGCCGAGGGGGTCACACCCGTTCCCATCCCGAACACGGAAGTTAAGCCCCTCAGGGCCGATGGTACTGCACGGGTAGCTGTGTGGGAGAGTAGGTCGCCGCCGGGAATAAATCAAAAGAAGCCCGCAACCAGTCAAATGGTTGCGGGCTTCTTGCGTTTAAAATTCTACTTCCGGTAATACACGTTGCTACATCCCGCAAAAAATGGTAAAAATCCATTTAGTTTATATGCTGTAGATAGCTGGAGTGGTTATGAAAAACCTGAAAAACATTTCGTTGCGCGGTAATGATTGTCTTGCCATTGAGACTGCGGGAAAAACTATAAAAAACGAGTTTCCAGTTGAAACCGTGATTTTGTTTGGCTCGAAGTCGCGTGGCGGTGGTGATGAGTATTCTGATACTGACTTGCTTTTGGTAACAAAGCGTCCACTAAACTGGCGCGAGGAGAAGGCTGTTATCGACAGATTATTTGATATAGGTATGACCTTTGATGTGATTTTTAGTCCATTATTTGCCTCCCATGATGAATGGGAAGGCGGTGTTTTTCAAAAGTTTCCGGTTTATGCCGACATTATGAGGGATGGGGCGCTAGTGGCATGAATACGAATGTTATCATTGATTACTGGCTGGAAAAAGCGCGTGACGACTTGGCTTCAGCGCAGGAGAATGGTTCAGCCGGAAGATCCCAGGTTGCTGTCAGGGATGCCTACTTCTGTTGCTTTCATGCCTTGTCTGCACTTCTTCTAAAAGATAACCGAGCCTTCCGATCACATAAGGAGGTTCGATCTTCCCTTCATCGTGATTATGTGAGAACAGCAGTTATCTCTCCGCAATGGGGAAAGCATTTCGATTGGCTGTTTGATAACCGCCAAAAAGTTGATTATCGGCCACTGGTTACGTTTGAGCGTGAAGAGATAGATGAAATTCTGAAACAAAGTCAGGTGTTTCTTCGTGAAATGGAACGGCTGGTTTATATGGTTGAAGATGCTGATCTGCTTGAATAAGTCAGGCTTATTGACCGTATCAGTAATGGATTGAGAAGCATGAAAACTCATAGTAACAAACAGACGGAAGAAGAAATCGATGCCATTGTCACTGCTCACGCAGATGATGAAAATGCGTGGGATCAAGCTGTACACGTTCACAAAAAAGAATCTGCTAAATCTACGACTGACATCCGCCAGTTACTCTCACATACTCGCGGCTGTCTCAAACCGCTACGGGATATTGATGAGATTGACAGTGACATTGCTCAAATGCGGTCGTAAGGGGAATAACCATAGATGCCGAAATCAAGGATGTTGCAATCAAGATTCGTAGAAATTACCGGTTGAAATTGCCGGACGCCATCATTGCAGCGACGGCGTTGCATCTCGGCTTGCCGTTGAATACCCGCAATATGAAGGATTTTAAGGACATTCCGGAATTGGAGATGATAAATCCGTTTGAGGGCCGATGATATTGCACTGGTAGCTGTGTGGGAGAGTAGGTCTCCGCCGGGAATATAAATAAAAACGCCCCGCATCCAGAAATGGATGCGGGGCATTTTGCGTTGGAGGGGGTTGAATCTGGATCTGAAGAAACAACGAACTTCCTTAATGATAGAAAGTTGTTTCTCTAAAAACAATTGGATCTCAAGTCCAGTTGGAAATTTGCCAGGCGCACAAAAAGCCTATTCAGCAATTCCTTTTGGGACTATTGTCCCCACTCCCGTTATTTCCCTTGACACTTCAATATTGATTATATAGTTAATTCTATAACTATATTTGATTAAAAACAGTCAGTGATCTACTGAAAGATCAAAATACATCGGGTAAGTATTAATGAAGACAAAATACGTCCCTATAGCCAAAATAAGCCGTCCGAACACGGCAGGCGCTGTGATGCGCATAAGGCTCGTCACTTTACTGGACGCCGCCCGAAATAAGCCGATTGTCTGGGTTTCGGCTCCTGCCGGTTCCGGGAAAACCATGCTGGTCACCAGCTATCTTGATGAATGCGAGCTCCCCTGTCTGTGGTATCAGGTCGATGAAGGTGATGCGGATATAGCCACGTTCTTTTATTACATTGGACTGGCCGCAAACAGAGCATCTCCACGGAACCGGACATTTCTCCCCCTCCTGACTTTCGAATATCAGAAAGGAATCGCCACCTTCACCCGCCGATATTTCGAGAGCCTCTACAGCATGTTGAAGCCGCCTTTAGCACTGGTGTTCGATAACTACCAGGATGTTCCGACCGATTCACCATTTCATGAGATAATGCGGGAAGGGCTCTCATCTGTCCCTAATGGGATCAGTATTATCATAATCAGCCGCAGTGAACCCCCGCCGGTATTTGCACGTCTTCGTGCCTCCAACAGTATAAGCTTCATCGGATGGAATGAAATCAAATTCGATCTGGAGGAAACCAAGACCCTCATCCTGAGTAAAAGACTTCATTCGTATCCGGATGCGCTTCTGATAGAATTTTACAAAAAAACTGAAGGCTGGGCAGCAGGAGTTGTGCTGATGCTGGAACAGATGAGGTCGGGAGAAAACGATTCGGAAGTACTGCACCACCACACACGGGAGGCAGTGTTTAATTATTTTGCGGGAGAACTCTTCGAAAAAGCCGGCAAGGAAACTCGGGATTTTCTTCTAACGTCAGCTTTCCTGCCGAGCATGACCGCCGACGAAGCTCAAGAGCTCACCGGCAACAGCTTATCGGCAGCGATCCTCGCAGCGTTGAATCGCAACCACTTCTTTACGGAAAGACATTTTACCGCGAGTCCCGTCTACCAGTACCACCCGCTCTTTCGCGAATTCCTGCTGTTTCGAGCTGAAAATACGCATTCTGAAAAGCAGATGCTTGAGCTGCGGCAGAATGCGGCCGCATTGCTTGAAAGAAGCGGTCGTATCGAACAGGCAGCTGAACTGATGTGCAAGATCGGTGACTGGGAAGGTCTTGAGCGACTGATCAATACCTGTGCGCAGGCATTCATTGTGCAGGGGCGGACCCAGACCCTGGAGGGATGGCTGAGAACTTTCCCGGAAGAGTACCGGGCCAATGCACCATGGCTGGAATATTGGTTTGCCGCTTGCAGACTCCCCTATAATCCGGCCGAAAGCCAGCAGCATTTCGAGAAAGCCCATGAGCTGTTCAGGACAGTGGAAGACCCGGCGGGCCTGTTCCTGTCCTGGTCGGGAGTGATGGAGGCGATTCTGTTCGGCTGGGGTGAGTTCGTCCAGGCGGACCGCTGGATAGAGATGCTCGAAGAGCTTTTGCGCAAATACCCGCAATTTACCTCGCCTGAAATCGAAGCACGTTTGGCGACCAGCATGCTTTTTGCCCTGACCCTGAGACAGCCGCACCACCCGGACATCGGAACATGGGTGGAGCGGGCGCATAATGTCGCGCAGCGAAGTACGGATATCAGGCTCAAAAGTTACATCTTTGTGTACCTGGAACTCTATTACCTGTGGATCGGCGACCACGCAGGCGCGGAGCTCGTCATCACGGACGTACGGAAATGGGCTTATTCTTCTGAGGCGCCTCCGCTGGCGCAAATTTTCGGAAGAATCGTTGAGTCGGTATATGCGGTACACATGGGGCAGCACGATACGTGCCGGAAAGCGGTGTTGGAAGGGCTCCAAATTGCCGCCACAACCGGTGTTGTTGTCTGGAACTCCCTGCTGTTTTCACAGGGAGCAATCAATGCGCTGAGTGAGGGAAACTCCGTCGAGGCCGGAGAGTACCTGCAGAAAATGGCGCCGGCTTTTCTCGCCAGCCGCCATATAGATGCCTGCTTGTATCACTACAACACGGCCTGGGATGC
>JANNLB010000251.1:0-23895 GCA_031396605.1 Geobacter sp.
CTTCCCCCCTGACAAGGGAGGATCGAGGGAGGTTAGAAAGGTGATAATTATGAAAATTGCATTTACCACATCAACCGGCGAAATAATCGACCAGCACTTTGGTCAGTGCCAGAGCTTCCACATTTGGGAGGTCGGGCCTGACGAAGCCTTTTTTCTGGAGGCGCTCAGTGTGGGGGAACATGGCAGAGATGAAGAGGATCGCATCTCCGCCAGAGCGCAACTGCTCTCAGACTGTGCCGTCGTCTACACCATGCAGATCGGTGGACCTGCTGCAGCCAAGCTTGTAGCGCTGAAGATCCATCCCATGAAGACCAACAGCGAGGTCAGCCTGAAAGAGACCGTGGAGCGTTTTCAGGAGGTGCTGCGCGGCAACCCGCCCCCCTGGCTCAGGAAGGCGATGAACAAGGGCGCGGCGCTGTCATTTCTGGAAGATTAACCCGACACTTCATAAAAAAGGAGAAAGATCATGGCTTACATTACCGGATTAACACGCGACAAACAGGAGTGGACCCCGCAGTTCGTCACCTCTATTGACGAAGAAACCTGCATCGGCTGCGGTCGCTGTTACAAGGTCTGTGCCCACGATGTACTGGTGTTTGAAGAACTGGACGGAGACGATTCCGCCAAGATGTTCATGCGGGTAGGCAACGCCGGCAACTGCATCGGCTGCCAGGCTTGTGCGCGTACCTGTTCGAAGAAGTGTTTTTCTTTCGAACCGGTCGTTATGTAAATGGGATGGGCATCCCTTGCGGGTGCCCGCATCCGGCTTCCAGAGCGGGCGGGCACAAGACCCGCCCCTACAAGGAGGACTATACATGCTGATCGCAGTCGCATCCAAAGATGGTAAAGAGATAAATCAGCACTTCGGGCATGCCGAGCGATTTCTTATCTATGATGTCGAAAACGGTGATGCAAAACTGGTTGATGAACGATTGGTTGAGAGGTATTGCAGCTTCGATCCCGAACATCCCCTGCGCGGGCATCTTTTGCGGGGCATTGCTGACGCTCTTGCCGGCTGCCGGGCCGTTGTGACTGCCCAGATGGGAGAACACCCGAAAGGTGAGCTGGAAAAACTCGGGGTTGAGCCGTTTGTTACCAGCGGCCCGATCAAACTCACTCTGGTGGAACTGGCAAAGATTCTCTAAACGTAGGAGCGGCATGTTGCCGCGATTATCGCGCCTTCAAGGCGCTCCCACGGAATACAGCATTTTCACAACGAGGTGATGACCCGTCATGCATAACGGCTCTTTTAACAACTGCAACCTGCCGCCATGGGTCATCGCATCGCGCCATTTTAATGACAATCCCCGGATGCTCGAAATCCAGGGGGTCAAGGAGGGGAACCGATTTCTTTTTGACAGGCTCGTTTCGCTCGGCAGTCAGGAAGAGCGGGCACTGATCTTCAACGATTACATGTCGGTAAAGTTCCAGCTGCACCAGTGGCAGGATCAGACCGACACTGCCCGAAAAAGTATCAAGAACAGCTATCTCCGCTATCTGCGCGGCTGGATGATGGATTCCAACTCCATCGAAGGGGCTGTTCTCAAACGTTGGGTAGAAAGCCGCATGGGGATCACCCCCTCCTTCCACCGGGCCCGCATCATGGGCATCCACAGTGAGGCATATTTTGTCTACTCGGTGGATGTCATGAAAGGGAGCGCCCGCACCAACGCCATCCAATCGCAGCTTGATATCCTCTACGAATATTGTCAATTTGAACTGACCCGGAAGTATCCTCTCTACCCCACCATCCCCCTTTATCGTGGTACCTACGACGCCAGCGAGCATGACATCATCGAACAGATCGACAGGCGTACCCAGATAGTCAGGCTGAACAACCTGGTGTCGTTCACGTCCGATGAAGAGCGGGCCTGGGAATTCGGCTCGACTGTCTGGGAAGTTCAGGTGCCGCTCTGCAAGATTTTCTTTTACAATGATCTGTTGCCGGGCAGCATTATGAAGGGTGAGGGGGAGTATCTCGTTATCGGAGGGGAATACCGGGTTCGACAGGTGATGTGTACGGTCTGAAGAAGCGGATTTTGAATGCCTGTACTGAGCGAAGTCGAAGTGTTAAATGTTGAATTTCGAATCAAATGGGAAACAGCCTTGAAAGCAGAATTTACTGCCACACCGGGAGCGTGACCGTAAATATCGTACCTCCACCGATCCTGCTCGTTACTTCTATTTTACCCCCCATGTTTTCTACCAGACTTTTCGTCACAAAAAGCCCGAGTCCCGTACCTTCCCCCGGTTTTTTCGTGGTGAAATAGCGATCAAAGATCCGATCAATAGTTTCGACCGGGATTCCCGGGCCATTGTCGGTAATTTTGAAACAGACGGAGTCGGTCTCGTCCGACGCTGTTTCGACTAGGAGTTTGCCGCCGCATTCTTCCATGGCCTGCAGGGCGTTCATGATGATATTGAGCAGAATTTGTTTCAGCAGGTTGCCATCCAACCGAATGGCCGGCAGACTGTAGTCAAGTTGTTTCAGGACGACCACCGCCCGCCGTGCGGCTTCGAAGTTCAGAAAGTTGAGAATGAAATCGACGGTGAGATTGAGATCCACTTCACTGATGGTTTCATCGTGGCTGCTGAAATTCAGCAGCCCTTTGGTCAGTTGCGACAGGCGCTGAGCTTCGGAGCTGATGCGGGCAATCATCTCCTGCACGACATCCGGAACACCCTCTTCTCGCAAGATCATCTGTGCCGCCGAAATTATGACTGAGAGCGGAGCATTCAGTTCGTGCACTACACCCGCAGAGATTTTGCCCAGTTCGGACATTTTCTCGTTATAGGCCAACTGCCGCAGCAGATCTGTGGTGATGATGGCGTCATCGCTATGCCTGGCAGCCGAATCTTTCATAGATGCTCCAGAAGGTAAAGAAGCCGCCCACTATCGGGCGGCTTCCTGTGGTAACAGCTGATTGTGCAAGAATCTTACCGAACAATTATCTGATCTCCGATAAATGGAACCTGCCGCAGTGAAGCGCCGCCACGCGGGTATTATCTCTGAAATATTTAAAGACGAATTCAGTACGGATTATCTTAATATCCGATTCTAATTATGCAATCTGCCGGTTTTTTACGCACGCAACCTGATTCATCTGAAATAAAATGTTTAAAAAAACCTCATTCGCAGAAAACCCTTCTCTCCAGTTTACCATTGCGAAAAGCGGTACATACTCCCGACAAATCCCCTTTGCCTTCAGCAGCGCACCTCGACCCGGTCACGCCCCTCGTTCTTGGCATGGTATAGCGCCTCGTCCGCCCGGTTGATAATCTCGTGCAAGTCGGGGTCATCCTTACGTACGACCGTTACCCCGATGCTTCCGGTTACGGAACAATTCCCGGCCGGTTTCTCCCTGATCGACAGCCGGATCCGTTCGCCGATGTTTACGGCGGCCGTCAACTCCGTTTCGGGGAGCACCACCATGAACTCCTCGCCACCATAGCGACATAAAATGTCGTAGGGGCGCAAATTCTCTGATATGCGCGCGGCGACCTCCTTTAGCACGCCGTCGCCCACCTGATGGCCGAACCGGTCGTTCACTTGCTTGAAATGATCTATATCCACCATCAGGCACGCCAGTCCTTTTTCGTTCCGGCGGAATCTGGTAAGTTCCTCCTCGAAGCGCTCCATTCCATAACTGCGGTTATAGACCTCGGTCAGACCATCGATGGTCGCCAGCCGCTCGATCTGCTGACGTGCTTCGGAAACCTTGCGTATGAAACGCTTGGTGAAGTAGTAGAGCAACCCCACAAGTGAACCGGTCGTGAGCGCTCCGAAAACTACGACCATGATCAGGTTACGGACCAGCTTGTCCCTGGTGTTCTCCACATCGAACGACACGCTGATGCCGCCCCGCACCTCGCCAAGGTGGTATCCCTGTTCCGCATGACAGCTCAAACACGATTGCTCCACATGCAGCGGGGCGATATAACGGAAGAACTGTCTCCCCTCCATCATTTCGGTACGCACGAACTCCCTGCCCCCCAGTTCGAAGTATTGAAGCGCCTCACGCTCGAAGGGATCAGGGTTGTTGTTCGGGTTGAGCGGCTTGAGGCTTGTCATGTGGAATCTGAACAGGCCCTCCTGATCGGCAATAGCCGATATCTCATGGGTCATGATGGCCGGATTGCGCAGAGTATATGGGTTGCCCTCGCTGTCGTGGATGTCCGGTCGCTTCAGGAACGGATTCGAGACCACGCCGGGCGCCTTCTTCACATAGACTCCGTTGTAGCGAGCATTCCATTTCCGCGCCATTACGATGCTGTTGAACAGCGAACGCGCCTGAATGAGGTTTTCCTCGTGGATCAGCTGGCGCGTCTTGAGGTTGAATCCCAGAAAGACGCTTGAGAGAGTGAGCGTGACCGTCAGGCAGATGGTGATGATGAACCGATTGTAGATCTTGAGTTCTTTCTTCAACGGCATTGCTGATTGCTCCTTTGCACTCTTCACGCCTCGACGTGGTGACTGTTGTTCCAAACCGGACATCACTTCTAAAGCGTATTCAGCAGGGGTATGGCCTGCCGTGATCAGCAGCCAACCTGGACAAGGAAACTATATTAACAAGCTGATCTTCCATATGGAACAATAATTTCGATTTTTTTAATCAAGGGCATCACGCCTCGAACGCAAATCGCAAAAAAAAAACCGCCAATGGCTTTCCAGAGGCTGACACCTCTGGCTTTCCTCGGGCTAGTCCGGCTGGAGAAAAACAAACCAGATTGGACTGCCCACACCCCCACAAAACAGCCCCCAATATGTTGTGGTTTCCACCAAATATTGTGGCTCCCACCAAATATTGTGGCTAGCCGAATCATTTCATACTTCTCCGATGTCTTCTCCTGTTGACATAACATTCTGTTATTAAAGGATGTATCCACTCTTTTTATCCATATTCGGTTATTGGCGGACTATTTGCTTTCAGCATATCCATGATCGTGGCCATCTACAACCAAAAATAAGTTCCTATCCTTTTATCAGGGTTCGGTTTGAAAGAAGATTAATAAAGGAGAGCCAGGCTGATTATATGACTCAGCCTGTCTCTTTTTTACTAGATCACCAAGGAGGTCATGTTATGCATATTAGTGTGATTTACGAGAATAACACCTATGGCATGATCAAAAGTACGCTGCTCGAAAAATTTATCGTTTCAGGTAGTATTACAAAGTTTTTTCGTTCATCAGGGTGGGTCACGATAGGTGTTGATCCGATAAGGAAAACTAATCACGGTCACTTGAGAGAAAGGCGGGAAATCACACCTCACTGTTACTGAGATAAGCTGGAAAAGTGGATAATTGAAGGTTCGAAGTTCGTCCGCTGGTGGACGTCCGTCTTTTTTGAAATTGAGTATCTCACCAAATACAGATGCCCTCGCAATTTGTCATTCCCGCAGCGATTTTGAGCGGGACTCTGGTTTGTGACTGCCTGAAAAACCGCATCCCCGATAGAGTCATTCGGGGATGACAGATAGAATTTGCGACTGCATCACATATTATAGCCACTCTCTGAATGCTGCGTCTGATCGAGTCCCATGATTTCATCTTCTTTGTCAATACGCAGACCAATCGTTTTTTCAAGAACGAAGGCGATTATCAGCGTCACGATAAAGGCGTAAGCGCCCGCCGCTACGACTGCAATCAGCTGGATCATCAGCTGTTTGAAATTCCCTGCAATAAGTCCGGTTGCTCCCACGGTTGCAAATACACCGGTCATAATCGCTCCAAAAGTACCGCCGATGCCATGTACGCCGAAGGCATCCAGCGAATCGTCATATTTCAGCCTGGCTTTCAGCAGGATGCCGCCGTAACAGACCAGACCGGCCATAATCCCCATAAGCAGTGCAGCGCCCGGCTGAACAAAACCGGCGGCAGGGGTTATAACAACCAGTCCGGCGACGACACCTGAACCGAAGCCGAGGGCGCTCGGTTTGCCGGAGTGGATCCATTCCGCAATCATCCAGGAAAGTCCGGCTGCGGCCGGGGCTATGGTGGTGGTGGCGAATGCCAGACCAGCCAACCCGCCTGCGGCGTCAGAGGTATTGACACCGACTATTGCCGAACCGGCATTGAAACCGAACCAGCCGAACCAGAGCAGGCCGACGCCAAGCAGGGTCAGCGGCAGATTGTGGGGAGCCATGCGCTCGGTCGGGTACCCGTGCCGCTTGCCGAGGAACATCAGGAAGGCCAGGGCCGAAATACCGGAAGAAAGGTGAACAACGGTACCCCCGGCGAAATCGAGAGCACCTTTTTTGAACAACCAGCCATCAGTCATCCAGACCCAGTGGGCAAGCGGGTCATACACCAGGGTGGTCCAGAGGAGGACAAACACGCAGTAGGCGGAAAATTTGACACGTTCGGCCATGGCGCCCGATATAAGTGCAACGGTGATCATGGCGAACATGCACTGATACATGGCGAAAACAAGCTCGGGAATTGCGCCCGGCTCTTTGGTGTAGTTCTGGAACAGCGCCCACTCTACGGTGCCGCTGGCTGCGTCCTTCATGATAATCAGGCCATTCAGCATGAACTTGCTGAAGTCGCCGATCAGCCCCATCTTGGCCATATCAGGACCGAAGGAGAGCGAGTAGCCGATCACAGCCCACTGCACGCCGACGATGCCCATGGCCACCAGGGAATGCATCATGGTGGAGAGTACGTTCTTCTGACGGACCATGCCGCCGTAGAACAGCGCCAGGCCGGGGATCATCAGCAGTACCAGCGCCGAACAGACCAGCATCCAGGCGGTGTCGCCGGTATTGAGAACCGGCTTGACATCCGGCGGTGTTGCTGGAGCAGCGGCTGCCGCTTCAGCAGGTTTTGCTGCATCAGCAGCGGGAACTGCCGGTACGGCTGTCGGGGTCGAAGCGGCTGTCGCTGCCGGAGCCGCATCTTTCTTTTCTTCGGCCATTGCGGCAACCGGAACCAGTCCGGCCAGAATAAGAAGTATTATTGAAGCAAGATATAGTTTTAATTTCATGATATTCCTCCGAGTAGATATTTTCACGTCGTTATCAGATCGCATCGGCGCCGTTTTCGCCGGTTCTGATCCTGACGGCCTCTTCAAGATTGATGATGAATATTTTGCCGTCACCTATCCGTCCGGTTTTGGCGCTGGTTTGAATCGTTTCAACAACCTTGGCTACCAGGTCGTCACTTACGGCGATTTCCATCTTTATTTTGGGGATGAAGTCCACAACATATTCGGCGCCGCGATACAGCTCTGTGTGGCCTTTCTGGCGCCCGAATCCTTTAACTTCACTGACGGTGATCCCTTCGATGCCGATCGCGTTGAGAGCATCTTTCACTTCGTCAAGCTTGAATGGTTTGATTATTGCTTCGATAAGTTTCATTTGTGCATACCTCCTTGTGTACGTATATGGATAAAACTCCCTGCCCTGATAAACGGGATAGTTAGTTAAAGAAGTTGTTCTCTTTCAGAAAACCTCTTCTCACTCACTAAAAAAGTCGGGAGCGGGAGGCACCCCCGCCGCCCCCGGATCACAGGAGGAACAGCTAAAAAGATGGTAAGTTGATGTCGAGCTGGGTTGTCCACTTCCAGGAGCCGTTGATCGCTTTTTCATTGAACCATACCGGTCCGGTCAGAAGGCTGATGTCTTTAGTGAAGAAGTAATAGACTCCGACACCGCCGGCGCCGATGGCGTTTTTGCCAGATTCGTAATCAGCCGCCAGGACGACCTTGTTGTACTCGTTGCCTGCGGCGTCCTTCGTCGGAAACAAGCCGCGGTCAAAAGCCACCATAAAGCCGGTGTTTTCTTTCTCACCTTTTGCATTAACAAGGACATCCTTGTTGCCGATATACGGACCTGCGGACAAGCGGCCAACCATAGGAATCGTTTTCCCGATAACGCCGTAAAGAACATTCTGATTGGTTGACTTATTCTTCGTTCCAACGCCGTAAATGCCCACCTGCAGTGCGGGAGAATACTTGAAAAGAGCCTCTTCCGGAGCGCCGATCTTCGCGTTGAACGAATATGGATCGTTGGATGGATAATTTGCATCGACGCCGATTTCCATCTGAATTTTTTCAAACGGCAACACGCCGATCGTGAGCCCTACGTCGGTCGGTAACGCGGTCGGTGCAACTGTGTCTGAGTTTAAGTTTATCGCGAAATAATTGTCGATACCCAGATGCGTCACTTTGTATGCCTGGATATCAAGCGTCATAGGGGACCAGTAGGTAGTTGAGGGGGTTGCCATCGCCGAACCGCTTGCCACTGCCACCATTGCCGCTGCTGCTGCCAACATTTTTACACGTTTCATCTTCTTCTCCTTTTCATCGTTGATTTTGAACGGTGATCAGATGAAAGCTTCGTTGATTCCATCGCTGCACGTTCTGTTGAAGTTAACTATTGCCGGCCACTACAACCAGGAATTCGATTTTCTCAGGTTCATCGCGAATCATATATTGCACAGCAGAGAGTATGCCAAAGATGTAAATATATACTTTACAGCTAGTTATGAATTTATAAACAGATTTGTTCTGTGTATTCATGGGGTGCTGTGCACGGTATCTGTTTATTTTTTAGGCATGTATGCTGTATAAATGACGCCTGGAACGTGCCGAGGTATATGACAATTGACGCGAAAGACCTTTTTAAGGTAGGTTTAATTACCGCTAATTTCAGGCAGGAGGGCGTATGGATTCCGTTGCAAAAATCAGTGAAGTACCCAATTTCGGGAAAAAAGTTGTTGTTGTCTCCGGCCGGGAAATCCTGCTCATCAACGTCAAAGGAACGGTGTATGCCGTTGAGAACGAGTGCCCGCACCAGGGGAGTCCGATGAATGCCGCCGTCGTCAAGGATGGCTACATATCCTGCCCCCGCCACGGCTGGCGTTATAGTCTGACAGACGGCAGCTGTGCAGAACACCCTGAATGTACGCTTGCGACATTTCGAGTGCAGCTGAACGGAGATGATATCTCAATAGATCTGGGCTGATTCCCGGAAAATCCGCTGATTGCACTTCTGGAAGCTGCCTTTACCGTTGAAATTGCGGGATAGTTTCTGCCATCTATTTACTGCGTTTCTGTAATAAATAGTAAAGGATCGTTTTTATCCTGTTGACAAGTGCCGGATTGGCTGGTAGAAATTGCAAATAAGCTTCCACATCCAATTTAAAGGAGATCGCACCATGAGTCTTACAACTCTCGTAACACAGCAAGCACCCGATTTTACAGCCAATGCAGTAATGCCGGATAACAGCATCGATACCATCACCCTTTCGGCGCTGAGAGGCAAATACGTAGTGCTGTTTTTCTATCCGCTGGACTTCACTTTTGTCTGCCCCTCCGAAATTCTTGCCTTTAATAAAAAAGTGGCAGAATTTAAAGAAAAAAACTGCGAACTTATCGGAGTTTCAGTCGACTCCAGATTTACGCACCTTGCATGGAAAAAAACCGCCATTGAAGATGGCGGCATCGGTGGCATTCAATATCCGCTGATTGAAGACCTCAACAAGGAGATCGCAAAATCCTACGGGATTCTCCTTAACGGTTCCGTTGCTCTCCGCGGCCTGTTTCTCATCGATACGAATGGTGTCGTACGTCATTCAGTAATCAACGATCTGCCTCTGGGGCGCAACGTTGACGAGGCTCTTCGCATGGTTGATGCTCTCCAGTTCCACGAAACACATGGCGATGTCTGCCCGGCCAACTGGAAGCAGGGTGATGAGGCCATGAAACCGACCGCTGAGGGAGTTGCCGCATATCTCGCCAAACACTCGAAATAGGAATTACCGAGTAAAACTTCTTGACTTTAATGGGCCAATTTTTCTACTATGCACAATAATGTGTAAAGGCAATGAAGAGGAGTAGTAACCATTTCCATGCTTTTCAGAGAGCCGGTGGCTGGTGCGAACCGGTAAGCATTGTGGTGAACTCGCCTTGGAGCCGCTCTGGTGAACAGGTAGTCAGAGTCGTGAGCCTGCGTTAAAGGCGTATGAAGGTCTGGTCATATCCAGACGAATTGGGTGGTACCGCGGATGGCTCAAAACCTCTGCCCCAAATATTGGGGTGGAGGTTTTTTTTGGCTTCGGCTCCGCTCAGCCACCATAGTTCCCTGAGCGGAGCGATGCAGTGAGCCTGTCGAACTGTCGAAGGGTATATGCGAGAAAACTCACTTAAGTCGCAGCACACAGAAAGGGGTACAATTAATGACAAAGACAGCGAAGAAAGATGACCGCACAATTATCAGGATTTTTGATACGACGCTGAGGGACGGGGAGCAGGCGCCCGGTAACAGCATGAACATCGAGGAGAAACTGCGGATTGCCCGGCAGCTGCAGAAACTGAATGTGGATGTTATTGAAGCCGGTTTTCCGATTGCCTCTGACGGTGACTTCGAGGCGGTTAAAAAGATTGCCCAGACGATCAAGGGGCCCGAAATTGCCGGGCTGTGCCGTTCAAGTGAAAAAGACATCGATCGTGCCTGGGAAGCTCTCAAATACGCCGGCGAAAGGGGGCGAATTCACACTTTTATCGCCACTTCCGACATTCATATGAAGTACAAGCTCCAGATGGAACCCGCCAAGGTTCTTGCTTCAGCTGTCAAGGCGGTCAAGCGAGCCGCTTCGTATACCCCGAATGTTGAATTTTCCTGCGAGGATGCCGTCCGCACCCGTCTGCCGTTCCTGGCGGAGGTTGTCGAGGCGGTAATTGCCGCCGGAGCAACGACCGTCAACATTCCGGATACGGTCGGGTATACGGTTCCGTTCGAATACTTCAACATTATCAAATACCTCAAAGACAATGTGCCCAATATTGATAAGGCGATCATTTCGGTACACTGTCATAACGACCTGGGGCTGTCGGTGGCTAACTCGATCGCCGCCATACAGGCCGGCGCCGGTCAGGTGGAGTGTACGATTAACGGTATCGGAGAGCGTGCCGGCAACTGTTCGCTGGAAGAATTTGTCATGATTCTGAAAACACGGCGCGATATTCTCCCCTTTACCACCAACGTCGTGACAGAGCAGCTTACGCCGACCAGCCGTTTATTAACACAAGTCACCGGCATTGCAGTGCAGCCGAACAAGTCGATCGTCGGCGCTAATGCCTTTGCTCACGAAGCCGGCATTCACCAGCACGGCATGATGATGGAAAAAACCACCTACGAAATCATGACCCCTGAATCTGTCGGGCTTCTTGCCAGCGCTCTGGTACTCGGCAAGCATTCCGGCCGCCATGCCTTCAAAAAGCGCCTGGAGGAACTGGGATACGATCTGGACGATGACAAACTCAATCGTGCCTTTGATCGATTCAAGGATCTGGCTGACCTGAAGAAAGAAATTTTTGACGAAGATCTGGATGCCATTGTCACTGATGAAGTCAGGGAAGAAGACCAGTACAAACTGGATCATGTCACCGTCACCTGCGGCTCGTTTGCTGTAGCGACGGCAACCGTCCAGATGGAAGTGAACGGCGTAACCGTGCGCACCGCCGAAATGGGGGATGGTCCGGTCGATTCAACGTACAAGGCCATCAAAAAACTGACCAAATCAAAGGCAAAACTGACGCAGTACAATGTCGGCTCGATAACCGGTGGTACAGATGCCCAGGGCGAAGTAACCGTGCGGGTCAGCGAGGGGAACCATACCGTAGTCGGCAAAGGCTCCTCCACTGATATTATCGTCGCCTCGGCAAAAGCGTATATCCATGCCCTTAATCGGTTGAACAACAAACAGAAGCGGCTGACTGACGCGGTCTAGTTCCAATCTGGAGGGGATAAAAAAGGGGAACAGAACAAACTCTGTTCCCTTTTCATCAAGCAACAGTTCCGCACTCTAAAGAGACTTCATGTGCCAAACCAGCATTTTAGCGTAGCACCGAACTCTGCAAAAATGCTACAGTATCCCCCGAATCATCGCGATACCCGTTTCACATCATACCGTCATGAGGAATATCCGTGAAAATGCCACTTTCTTCCGTTAGATTGCTTGTCGCCCTCATTGTCGTACTTCTGCCGATCTGCGGCATGGCTGCCGAAACGTCGGTCGAGGATCTGCTCAAAAAATCCGAGGGCGCCAACTCTTCACCCTTTGCCTCTCCGATACCAGTGCCGCAGTTTGCACCCACCGCGCCGCTGCCGCCCAAAACCGGACAACCCAGGGTTGATACCCCCGAGAAGAGAAGGCTCGGCTCCGAAGAGACGCCGCCGCTTGCCGAGGGGGAACAGGATTCAAGAGAAACGGCTGATCAGAAAACAAAAAGGGCAAAAGAACCGGTGGCCAGGGAAAAAGAAAAACCTGAGCCCTCTTCGATCGAAAAGTTGATCGGCGCCGACGAAATCATCGAAGCCTCCGGGGTCTCGGACGAGAACCCGACCCGGACACTGAGCCAGTTCGGCTACAGTTATTTCCGGAACCTGTCCCTGCTTCCGCAGATCGACATCCAGGTCAACCCCGACTATATGGTCGGACCGGGTGATTCCATTGTCGTCACGGTCTGGGGGAGCATTGAGGGGAATTACGAGCTGGTTGTCAACAGCGGCGGCGAGGTGATCCTTCCCAAGGTCGGCCCGGTCAGGGTTGCCGGTCTGCCCTTCGGCAAGCTGGCCGACGTGTTCCGTGTGCATCTGGGACGGGTTTTCCGTGATTTCAATCTTGCGGTCAACATGGGCAAGCTGCGCACCAATAAAATCTCGGTCATCGGTGAAGTGGCCGCACCCGGCGATTATACGGTCAGTTCCCTGGCCACCGTTCTGAACGCCCTGTCAACGGCCGGCGGCCCGACCAAAAACGGCAGCCTCAGGAACATCACGATCCGCCGCGGCGGCAATGCCGAGGAAACCATCGACCTGTACGACTTTTTCCTGACCGGCGACAAACGCAAGGATCTCCGTCTGTCATCCGGCGACACCATCTTCGTGCCGGTCATCGGGCGCATCGCCGCGGTAGCGGGAAACGTCAAGCGCCCCGCCATCTACGAACTGAAAAACGAGACCACGCTCAAGGAGCTGCTTGCTCTTGCCGAGGGGGTCACCGCCACCGGCTACCTCCAGCGGGTCCAGATATCGCGGGTAATCGCCAATCAACAGAAGCAGGTCATCGACCTGAACCTGGATCCGGGGCTGAGTGGAAAATCCTTCTATGAGGGCGCCGCCGGCATCCCGGTCCAGGACATGGATATCGTCAAGGTATTCCCGATCAACCGCCTGCTGCGCAACCACTTCAAGCTGGAAGGGCACCTGGAGCGCCCGGGCTTCTACGCACTCAAACCGGGCATCAAAATCAGTTCGGTGCTGAATTACCAGCTGCTGCTCCCCGAATATGCTTCGACCATCGAGATCACCCGGCTTTATCCCCCCAACCTGGAGCCGCGCAAAATCCTGCTGGACCTGGGAAAGGCCCTGGCGGGAGTACCGGAACAGGATATCGAGATCAATGAGTTCGACACGATAAAGCTGTTCAGCAAATGGAAACTGCAGGAAAAGTTGCGTGTCCGGGTCAGCGGAGAGGTGCAGACCCCCGGAGAGTATCCGCTGCTCTCGGGCATGACCGTCCGCGACCTGCTGCTGCAGGCCGGGAATCCCACCGCAGCGGCCTACATCAAGGACGCGGAAATCAGCCGCATGAGCATTCATGAGGAAAAAGCCCGGCTGCAGCCGATTGTCATCAACCTGGATGAGGCCTTGAAGGGCAACCCCGATCACAACGTGACTCTGCATCCATTTGACGAACTGACCGTACGCCGTATCCCCAACTGGACGGAGGCAAAGGACCGCTATGTCACCCTGTCCGGCGAATTCGTCTTCCCCGGTGTCTACCCGATCTACAAGGGGGAGCGGCTCAGCGCCGTGATTGCCAGGGCCGGTGGTTTTACCGACAAGGCCTACCCCAAGGGCGCCAAATTCACGCGCGAGACCGTCCGCAAACTCCAGCAGCAGCGGATGGACGAGGCTTTGGAGCGCGCCCAGGAATCGGTTCTATCCAGTAAAGCGGCCACGTTATCCGCGGCAGCTTCAAAAGAGGAAATGGAAGCCACCAAGGCCTCCCTCGATGCGCTGGAACGGAGCATCGCGATTCTCAAAACGAAAAAAGCCGAAGGGCGGATGATTATCTCTCTTGTCAGCGCGGATAAACTGGCGGGGAGCACTTCAAACGTCGAGCTTGCCGGCGGCGATGTACTCAATCTCCCGTCTGATCCGGGCAGCGTCAATGTCCTCGGCAATGTCTATAACCAGACCTCGGCAATGTTCGAGCCGTGGAACACTGTCCGGTACTACCTTGATAAGGTTGGCGGGCCGACCAATGAAGCCGACACGGATGAAATGTACCTGGTGAAGGCGGATGGAACGGTTCAAAGTATGCAGCAGTCAAGTTCATTCCTTTTTTATAACGGCTTCCTTTCCAGTCCCGTTGATTCAGGGGATACGATCGTAGTTCCCAGGAAAATCGATAGAACCGCCTGGATGCGTGACGTCAAGGACATCACCACCATCATTTCCCAGATTGCTATTTCTGCAGGAACGGTTTTCCTGGGTTTGAGGTAATGGCTAAAAAACAGGTTTAGCTTCAGGATTCCTCAGGATTACCCAGAAAATAGCCCCGGAGCTTTTGAGTTATCCCAAGCCCTGTTTCGTTAACCTGGGTACCGGGGTGGACGTCACCATTCGTGAGCTGGCCGAAACAGTCAAGCGGGTGGTGGGTTTTGATGGTGAGCTGGTCTTTGATGCCGGCAAACCGGACGGCACTCCCCGCAAGCTGCAGGACGTGTCGCGTATGGAGGCGCTGGGGATCGGGTTGGAGGATGGGGTCAGAGGGACGTATGAGTGGTTTTTGGAGAATGTGGGGAGTGTACGGGCGTGATGGCGTTCACCTGCATGCACACTGGCTAGCTAATTGGTAAGCAATGTCGCCTTAGGGCGCCCCAGAGGTGTATAAATGGGTTATATTTTTGAATGGGATTCACGAAAAGCGGAATCAAACCTAAAAAAACACGGTATCTCGTTTGATGAAGCCACAACCATATTTAGTGACCCGCTGTCGCTTCTTATGGACGATCCAAAACATTCCGCAGATGAACAGCGTTTTTTGGTCATTGGGCTTTCAGTGCAGCACCGACTTCTTGTTGCAGCATTTGCAGAGCGACCACCACGCACACGCATCATATCTGCCCGCCTTGCCACACGGCATGAAAGGAAACAATATGAACAAAAATAAACTCCAAAACGCCAAGGTGAACAATCGGGACACTCTGCAGCCCGAGTATGATTTTTCAAAGGCTGTTCGTGGTGTTACAGCGAAGCGCTATGCAGAAGGTACCAATGTGGTGGTGATACCACCCGAAATACGGGATGTTTTCCCGGATACTGCAACTGTTGCAGAAGCCTTAAGGGCACTCGCCCCGGTTATACGGCATCAGCGACAGCTTAATGTAAAAGCGGCGTGAGTCGGGTACCCATGAAAGCCTGCTTGAAGCCGGCCAGTTCGTCGCCACGCTGGGAAACCGTCAAGGACTGAAAGTGGCCTGCCCGGAGGAGATTGCCTGGCGGCATGGGTGGATTAATGACGAACAACTCAACCAGCTTGCCAGCCCCTTGGCCAAGAATGGTTATGGTAAATATTTGCTATCTCTATTAAAACAGACAGTATCCCCCGTTTTACTAAGCTGTGTTGAGGAGTATGCTATGACCAAATTACAAAAAGACCATTTGATGATTTTGCTTGAATCTATGGACAGCAAAATGCAGATTACTGTGGAGACAGTGTGCTCCATGAATGATAAAATCGACGGTGTTGAGGAGAGACTTAACGCCAGAATTGATCAAGTAGAGAGTATATTAAAAGTCACAGTAGATGAGGTTGCAGGGCTGCACAAGAAAGTTGATGCTGTTTACGAAGAATTGGTAGCTCACAGGAGTGATACCGAGCTGCATAAAAGACAAACAAAGTGACCATTGAAGAGAGTTGCGTAAAATCAGTATTATGTCCTCTGAATATTCCTCGGCGTGAATCGGCGGTTAATGGGGTTTTTGGGCCTTACTCATTAGGGGGATTGAAATTGGGACCTGCCCTTGGCAATGAATGTGTATCATGGATGTCCCCGGAATATACCCCCTTAATTTTGCTGGAACAAAAGAGGTTGTGTTATGGAAGAACTGGATTTCGAAAGACTTGAAAAAATAGTAACCAAATTGACGACTGATTTCAGCAAGAGGCTTGATGATCAGGCCAAAGATTTTCACACTTGGATTGGCGTCCAAGGAGAAGACTCTCAGCATAAACTTGATCTGGTAGTAGAAGGTTTTCAAATGCTGTCAGAGAAAATGGATCGATCGGAAGAGCGGATCGACTCCAGTATTGGCCGACTCGATTCAAGACTTGACCGACTTGAGGTAAAGCTTGACCAAGTTGGGATGAGGCTGGACGAGGTTAAATCCAAAGTGGATGGAGTCGATGCAAAAATTGCCGCACACCGGATAGATACCGAAGCTCATCAAGGATTGTATCGAGTAAAGGAACGTTGAAAGTATTGAAAAGTGGAGTTTAAATAAATCTGTACCCTCTTCTTCCCGAGGCCCAAAAGTAAGGTTAGCTTCAGGATTACTCTGGATTAAAGCTTTTGACGTTAAAATCCCGAGTAATCGAAGTAATGATGAAACTACTAACTGGCTGTAAGTTTGTTACAAAGCCAACAAACAACACCCAGTAATGATGAAACTACTAACTGGCTGTAAGTTTGTTACAAAGCCAACAAACAACACCCAGTAATCCCGAGGCTGAAAAGCAGGTTTGGCTTCAGGATTCCTCTGGATTATCCAGGATTATCCAGGATTAAAACTTTTAGGGTTAAAATCCAAAGTAATCCAACAAATATTGCACCAAGCTGTCTGTTTGTATTAGAACTACAGAATCAACAAGGAGAGTAGTGATGCCTGAAATATGTCGCTTTCTCGGTATAGTGATCAGCATGTATTTTGACGAACACAATCCACCTCACTTTCACGTCAAGTACAATGAGCATAAAGCTGCCATTGCAATACAAACCCTGAACATCCAGGACGGCCATCTACCTGCTCGTGTTCGCGGGCTTGTTGAAGAGTGGGCAGAGCTTCATCAGGATGAATTACTGGCCATGTGGGAATCACATGAATTTCATAAAATTGACCCTCTTGTCTAGGAGGCCTGCAATGATCGAAGTGCTTGAGGCAACATATCAGGAAGAATACAAAGTCTGGCTGAAATTTAACACGGGCGAGAGCGGCGTGGTTGATCTTAAGGATTTATTGCATAAATACAAAGCAGCTGCACCGCTGCTTGACAAAAATGAATTTAAAAAATTCTATCTGGATGAATGGCCAACTCTGGCGTGGCCTTGCGGGTTTGACTTAGCGCCGGAAAGCCTATACGAGCGCGCGACTGGTAAGCGTCCTGACTGGCTATCAGAATAATGGTCTCTCTCGACCTGCATTCGTCGTTCTCAGCAGTTAATAACAGTAATTCAATCCCCTTTCGGCGGATTACCCAGGATTAAGGCTTTTAAGATTAAAATCCCGAGCAATCCCAGTAATGATGAAACTACTAACTGGCTGTAAGTTTGTTACAAAGCCAACAAACAACACCCAGTAATGATGAAACTACTAACTGGCTGTAAGTTTGTTACAAAGCCAACAAACAACACCCAGTAATCCCGAGGCTAAAAGCAGGTTTGGCTTCAGGATTCCTCTGGATTCCCCAGGATTAAAGCTTTTAAGATTAAAATCCAGAGCAAATCATTGTAATCCCGAGACAAAAAAGATAAAATACGCAGTTCCAACCCTGCACCTCTTAACAAATCGGCGAACAACGGCGGTTACCAAAATTAATTTAACATCTGTTACCGGAGTAAATTGATGCAGCAAACAGATACTACGAGTCTCAATCCTCAATCCTCCAGCCTTGGACCGCCCCCACTGTCCATTTTCGATTACCTGCTCGTCATTGTCCGGCACTTTAAAATGATTCTATTCACCACCTTCGGTGTAGCAGTACTAGCCGCATTGTACACACTTACCATGCCGAATATCTATACCGCCAAAACCTTGATCCTGGCCTCGGAAGACGACAAAGCCGGTATGGGCGCCATGATGGCCCAACTGGGTGGATTGGCCGGAATCGCCGGCGGATCGCTTGGCGGCTCAACCAAGACCGACCTGTATGTATCCATGCTCAAGAGCGAGACGATCAAAGACCCGATCGTTGACCGTTTCAAACTCCTTGAAGTGTACAAGGCAAAATTCAGAAGCGATATCTATAATTCACTCAATGCTACGGCAATGATCAGCGCCGGAAAAAAGGACGGCATCATTTCGATTGCCGTGAGTGACAAGGATCCGAAGCGGGCTGCCGATATGGCCAATGCATATGTGGAGGAACTGGGCAGGCTTGCAGCAAGGCTCAACACGACAGGTGCCGGGAAGAACCGGCTTTTTCTGGAGGAGCGCCTGGTAACCGCCAAAGCGGACCTGACCCGTGCCGAAGATGAGTTGAAGAGCTTCCAGGCCAAAAACAAGATGCTGAACGTCACGGAGCAGGCCAAGGCCTCCATTGAAGGAATAGCCCAACTCCGTGGGCAGCTTGCCGTTCAGGAGGTTCAGCTTGCCGCAATGCAGCGCCAGTTTACCGATTCCAGTCAGGAGGTTAAGCGGGCCAGGACAGCCGTGGAAAATTTGAGAGGCCAGATTGCCCGGCTGGAGGGAGGGGGGGGGCGCAGTTCCATCCCTTCCGTCGGCTCGGTGCCTCAGCTGGGTCAGGACTATCTGCGGTTAATGCGCGAGTTCAAGATCCAGGAGACCATGGTTGAACTGCTGACCAAGCAGTACGAGATGGCAAGACTTTCCGAATCGAAAGATATGTCACCCTTTCAGGTCTTGCAGAAGGCAAAAGTTCCCGAGAGAAAGAGCAAGCCGGCCCGAGCAAAGGCGGTCCTGACCGCAACCTTTGCCGCGTTCTTTTTTTCACTATTATTGTCCTTTGTGCGGGTAAGCTTTGCACGCATGAGTGATGCCGACAAGCAGCGGTGGAAAAGCTTGATTAAAATTTGAGAGTTGAGAAGAGTGGAGTGTATCCGTGGATATTAATAAACAATGCACTACGTCCACTTAGTCGCGACTAGAAACTAAAATCTTCTCCCCGAGGAATAGAATGAAACAACAACTCCTGTCCCGCATTGAAAACAAAACTGCAATTATCGGCATAATCGGCCTTGGCTACGTTGGTCTCCCCCTCATGCTTCGCTTCGCGGAAGTCGGCTATCGCGTGCTTGGCCTGGATGTGGACCAGGAGAAGATAGATAAACTTCATCAGGGAAAGAGCTATATCAAGCACATCCCTTCTGCGACAATCGCCTCCGCAGTGGATGCAGGCCTCTTCGAGGGGACTACCGACTTCAGCCGGGCCGGCGAAGCCGATGCGTTGATCATTTGTGTCCCGACCCCCCTCAACAAGCACCGCGAGCCGGATCTTAGCTTTGTTCTCAAATCGGTTGATGCGATTGTACCATATCTCCGCCCCGGCCAGATCGTATCTCTGGAAAGCACCACCTATCCCGGCACCACCGACGAAGAACTTCTGCCGCGCGTGGAATCCAATGGTCTCAAGGTCGGGAAAGATATTTTCCTCGTCTTTTCTCCCGAGCGTGAAGACCCCGGCAATGCCAGGTTTACCACTCGTACCATCCCCAAGGTATGCGGCGGGCTGACCGCCGATTGTCTGGAAGTCGGTATGGCACTCTACGGCCAGGTCATAGACCGGGTGGTGCCGGTATCCTCCACCCGTGCGGCCGAGATGACCAAACTGCTGGAGAATATACATCGGGCGGTCAACATCGGTCTGGTCAATGAACTGAAGATTGTTTGCGACTCCATGAACATCGACATTCGCGAGGTGATCGATGCCGCCGCCACCAAGCCGTTCGGCTTCACACCCTATTACCCCGGCCCGGGTCTTGGTGGTCATTGCATACCGATCGACCCATTCTACCTGACCTGGAAGGCGCGCGAGTATGGGCTCCACACCCGTTTCATAGAATTGGCCGGAGAGGTCAACACCGCCATGCCGGATTGGGTTGTATCCAAGTTAATGGACGCCCTGAATGAGCGTGGCCAGGCCGTCAAGGGTTCGAAGATCCTGGTGCTCGGCATTGCATATAAGAAAAACGTCGATGATATGCGCGAATCTCCCAGCGTAGAGCTGATGGAAAAACTTCAGAAAAAGGGTGCTCAAGTAGATTACAGCGACCCGCACGTCCCCACTTTTCCACCGATGCGGGAACATCACTTTGACCTCTCCAGCGTGAGCCTGAACGCCGAGACGCTGGCGGAGTATGATTGCGTGCTGATAGCAACAAACCACGATGCCTTTGACTATGATCTGGTCCGGACTCATTCCAGACTGATTGTGGACACGCGCGGCGTATACCGGGGCGTCTTTGAAAATGTGGTAAAAGCTTGAACACTGATATTCTGGATCGGAAATAAAACAAGAGTCCTAATATTCACAATAGACAATCAACGATCAACAAGGCGCATATATGTCAAAAAACTTTGCCATCATCGGAGTAGGTGGTTACATCGCACCACGTCATCTCAAAGCGATAAAAGAGACCGGTAACCGATTGCTTGCCGCATTGGATGTAAATGATTCCGTTGGTATCCTTGATCGATATTTTCCTGATGTCCCATTTTTTACGGAATTCGAGCGCTTTGATCGCTATGTTGAAAAGCTTCGCAGGCAGGGTGGCGAAAACAAGATCGACTATGTAACGGTCTGTTCTCCTAATTACCTGCACGATGCCCACATCCGATTTGCACTGCGAATTGGAGCTAATGCCATTTGCGAAAAACCGCTGGTACTCAACCCGTGGAACCTGGATGCGTTGCAGGAATTGGAGCGGGAGAGTGGTCGCACAGTTAATACAATTCTGCAATTGAGGGTTCACCCTGCCCTGATAGTGCTGCGAGAATCTCTGCAGCATGATCCTGGTACGGTAAAGCACGAGGTAAATCTCACCTATATTACCTCACGCGGTCCCTGGTATATGAACTCCTGGAAAGGCAGCCTGGAGCGCTCCGGTGGCGTTGCAACCAATGTCGGCATTCATTTTTTTGATCTGCTGGTCTGGCTTTTTGGAGGAGTAGAGTCCAATCAGGTCCATTATTCCAGCCCTTCAAAAACCGGTGGTTATATCGAATTAGAGCGAGCGCGGGTACGATGGTTCCTCTCCCTTGACAGAAATGACCTGCCTGATACGGCAACAGAATGTGGGCTTTCAACCTTCAGATCAATCACCGTAGACGGCAAGGAGGTTGAATTCTCTGAGGGCTTCACAGATTTGCATACCGTCGTTTATCAGGAAACCCTTGAAGGAAGAGGTTTTGGTTTGGAGGACGCACGGGCAGCTATCAATATAGCGCACGATATACGGGTTGCCAAACCAACCGGAATAAGTGAAAGTTCCCATCCCTTTCTGCATCATCTGTCAGGAGAATGAGCATGAACGACTACTTTGTACATTCGTCATCTTTCGTTGATGAAGGTTCCGTGATAGGCAAAGGCACCAAAATATGGCATTTTTCCCATATTCTTTCGGGCGCTCAGATTGGTGAACGCTGCAGTTTCGGTCAGAATGTTTCAGTAGCCGGCGGAACAGCCATCGGCAATAACGTCAAGGTGCAGAATAACGTATCGATCTACGAAGGGACTGTAATCGAAGATGACGTATTTCTTGGTCCATCCTGTGTGCTTACCAATGTCACCAACCCCCGTTCCCAGATACTGCGTCGGGCGTTGTACGAAAAGACCCTCCTTCAGCGTGGTTGTTCCGTAGGTGCCAACGCTACGATTGTTTGTGGAATCACGATTGGAAGATATGCTTTCATAGCTGCCGGTGCCGTAGTATCCAGGGATGTTCCGGATTACGCGCTTATGGTCGGCGTACCTGCCAGGCAGAAGGGGTGGATGAGTCGCCACGGGCACCTTCTCAAGAATCCCGATGCTGATGGCATCCTGACCTGCCCCGAAAGTGGTCTACGCTACCAACTATCCACGGTCCACGATCCACGATCCACGGAAGTCCTCCGCTGTCTCGATATAGATGAGGAAGCGCCTTTGCCCCCTGAAATGGCAATAGGCAAGGAACTTTACGACACCATAAAATTAAAGGGGTAGAACCAGCTGTATGAAGATATACCTGGATATATTGTCAGTGCATTAAGGGAGGTTAGCAGTTGAAGATAGTTACAATTATCGGCGCACGCCCACAGTTTATCAAGGCTGCTGCCGTCAGTCGTGCCATAGCCGAGCACAATGCGGTGATCCACGATCCACGATACACGATCCACGAAATAATCGTGCATACCGGCCAGCATTTCGACGCCAATATGTCGGACATCTTCTTTGAAGAAATGCAGATCCCGCACCCCAATTACCACTTGGAGATCAACTCCATGGGACACGGTGCCATGACTGGCCGTATGCTGGAAAAAATAGAGGAAGTTCTGCTCAAGGAGAAGCCCGATTACGTCATGGTATACGGGGATACCAACTCCACACTTGCCGGCACCCTGGCTGCCAAGAAGCTGCACATCAAGGTTGTCCATGTGGAGGCCGGGCTGCGTAGCTTCAATATGCGCATGCCGGAAGAGATTAACCGCATCCTGACGGACCGTATCAGTGACATTCTCTGTTGTCCAACCGAAACCGCCGTGAAAAACTTGCAAAACGAAGGTTTTCGCCTCCCTTCCAATCCGCAATTTACGATCAACGATCCACAGGTTGTCAATACCGGTGATGTCATGCAGGATGCGGCCCTTTTCTACAGTAGTTTCTCCGCTGCTAAATCAACGATCATCAGGAAGCTGGAACTGGAGGGAAAGGATTTTGTTCTTTGCACGATTCACCGGGCGGAGAATACGGATGATGAAAGCAGGCTCCGTAATATTTTCGAAGCGCTTCTTGAAGTATCAAACGATCTTTCAGTTGTACTGCCTCTTCACCCGAGAACCCAAAAGATAATTGATACTACCCTTCACGATTTACGATCCACGATCCACGAGAAACTCAAAATTTCGCCGCCAGTCGGTTATTTCGACATGATTGAACTGCTCAAACATACGAAAATTGTTATGACAGACAGCGGCGGGTTGCAGAAAGAGGCATATTTTTTCAAGAAACCGTGCATTACACTTAGAGATGAAACAGAGTGGGTGGAGTTGGTCGAGGCTGGTGTGAATCAACTGGTGGGCTCTAACCGGACCAACATACTCAAGGCAATTTCATCTGTTAATCCATCGGTGTATTTTACCGAAAACCTTTATGGAAACGGACAGGCTAGTGTTAAAATTCTGGAACATATTATTTCTTCTTATTGAGGTGTTGTTTTTCAACAGTCCTTATGAATTATTTAAAGTATGATGAATTTTCATATTCTGTAACTCCATTGGTGATTAATGCACAACAGGCTGAAGTTGGACTTTGAAGGTTACTGTATCACCCGGCTGTTTTTTTTGTAGAGGTATTGATATGAGTAAAAGCCGGAATGGTTGGATAATTGCTTTAAGACACCTGATAGTGCAGCCTTTACTGTGTCTTTTGATTGCAGTGCACGTCATGGCTGCACAGAAAGCGGCACCGACTACAGAAAACACTCTTAACAGGGAGTTATGGGCTGATGTCCGTGCCTTTGGCGCGAAAGGGGATGGCGTAACAGATGATACTGCAGCGATCCAGGCCGCGATTGATTCACAAAAAGCGGTTCTTTTCCCCGCCGGAACTTTTCGTTTTTCCAGAATCTCGATAAACAGGGATAATGTGACCATCATGGGGCAGGGACGAAACAAAACCACTCTTCAGACTACAGGTACATCTGATGTGGCCCTATCTATAGCCAGCAAA
>JANNLB010000309.1:0-2456 GCA_031396605.1 Geobacter sp.
CCTTTATGAGTTTCTGAAAACATTCCAGAGATTTCTGATAATCCTTCTGCTCATTCCCAGGATACGCATAAATAATACCCATCTCGAAAAGAACCCGGTCTCCCGCCGTGGGATATTTTTCAATGATCTGCTGATATTTGCTCAGAGAGGCCGTGTAGTTTCCCTGGCTGAAAAAATCATTCGCTTCTATAAAGGTCGACTTGGCCTGAAGCCCCTCATTAAAGTGGCTGCATCCGCATAGTAGCATTGGCGCTAGTATGATGCAGACAAAGAATAAGTTTAGATGCTTACCCATCATACGTTGCTTTTGACCCATATTCGACTTCGTGCTCGTTAGTAATATGTTTAATGATCGCAGAACCATTACTCATCCTTTGAAAGAAGCATCAGGAACAGATTGGGCTGAGAGCCTGATGCCCTGGTTTTGACAGATTAAAGGTTTGGATGGTCCAGGCAGAGGGGAACGGTGGAAGCATAAGGAAGTGGCTGGGTATAAAACCCTGCCACTTCCTTTCCGGAGCAGTAACGGTAGAGTTAGCAGCTCCCCATGAAATTGACTTACTTCTTCATTGAATTGCGGAAAATGTTATCAGCTTTCATCGCCTTTTCATCTGCGATCATCGCTTTATCATCTGCGATCTTCGCCTTTTCATCTGCGATTTTCGACCGTTCCTCTGCCATCTTTAAAGCATTTTCTGCCCGGGTTGCGGCAGCCTCTGCCTTTATCGTGGCCGCATCAGCTGCCGCCTTGGCAGCCTGCGCATCCTGCGCTGCCTGATCAGCTTTTGCACCAGTCGCCATTTGCTGCGACTGAACTTTCGCAAGGTCGCCTGTTGTTGCACAACCACCCAAAGTAACTGCAGAAACGAGCATCATTGACATTACCAAAAGATTCTTCTTCATCGTTTTTCATCTCCTCTCTCTTTTTTTATAGGCTCAATCAGCCTGCCATCTATTTCCAGATCGATTTTCAAGCGTTTGATCACATCTTTGGCCTCTTTGACATCGCCGAACGGGCCGGCGACAACACGGTAACTATCATTCTTTGAGATCACCCTTGCCGGGATGTGTGGGCCCTGGTGGTTGATAATGGCGGAAAGCCTCACAGCATCTTTCTCTTCACGCACGTCAGCAGCCAAAACAGACCACGCATCTGTTCTCAGTTCCGGTATTTTCGGTCTGCCATATAATTCGCCTGGGTGCCTGACTTCCATGGGTTCCGCAACCTTTATTCCGCTTCCTTGCCTGATCTCAAATATGGGGACAGGAATCCCGCGAGCCTCAGCCAATACTTTCTTAAAGTTACTCCAGTCAAGCGTGCGTCCTGACTCCTTTTCAATAGTTCTCAATTTTTTATATATCTTATCAAGCTCGGCAGTATCTGCGTCTTCCGCAGAGGCATGAACTTCCATGTAAACGACTCCATTGCTTTGACCCAGGAGATATGGCTGGTTAACCATGCTTACAGGTGTTTTAGCCGGAGTGTTCTCATAGAGCTTTTTCACGCTTTCCGGATAGAGTCGTATGCAGCCATTGGTTGCCCTAAGACCGATGCTGGCCGGTTTATTGGTGCCATGGATCAAATAACTCGGCGCGCTTAAATAGAGCGCGTATTCGCCCAAGGGATTTTGAGGTCCCGGCAGAACTGCAGCGGGCAGAGGATCTCCTTTTTTCAGATGATCCTTGGCAATTGAGGCGGGCACATGCCAGGTTGGCCGGCTTACCTTGCGCTCCACACGCATGAGACCTTGTGGCGAGGGTCGCTCTTCGGTACCGACACCGACCGGGTAGGTCAACACTGCCAGTGACTCACCATTTCCTTTAAATTGAAAAAGCCTCATTGCTGCCAGGTTGATCACGATGCCTTTTCTAGGGGCGTCCGGCAGGATAAAACTCAGAGGCAACATGATACGTTCTCCGGCCTCAGGCACCCATATATCTACCCCTGGATTAGTTGCACAGACTCCATTGAGTCCCAGGCTGAAGTGCCGTGCAATATCCGGCAGCGTATCACCCTTTTCAAGGCGGATGAATCTCAACCGACCAATGACATCATCACCTTTTGCAACAGAAAACTCGTTTCGTTCGACATTTTCTTCCAAATGCCTTGGAACAAGCGGGGATTCCTCGTGAACTCTTGTCATTGCAGTACATCCCTGAAGAGAAAATATAACGACAAAAAGAGCTATCAGGCGAAGCGTATTGGATAGGGATATCAGCTTAATGATTCGGCACATGGATCAGATAAGGTCCTTTCAATGATGTATGCGTCCCTGTGTCGGAGGTTCGGCCCGGATTGTGACGCCAAACCTCACCCGCAGATACGAATGTGATGGCACAAAAAAGCCGGGGCCGAATATCCTCTGGATATTTCGGCGACCCGGCTGTCTCTATGAGACCCTTAGGCTTTCCGTCCCATTCTTGCGAATGGTTTAGTATTATCGTTTTACCAATGT
>JANNLB010000322.1:0-14189 GCA_031396605.1 Geobacter sp.
AAGACCAGGGTATAGGGATCGACCTCGTAACTCTCGACTTCGTCTTTGCCTTTCTTGGCATAGTTCAGCCTGATGCGGTACTGCTGCAGCAGCGCTTTCTGCAGGTCGGCTACAAAGGGGGCCGACGGAGAGTAATCACGCGCGCCGTGCAGCAGCGGCAGTGAAACCCGCGCGATCCGCTCCAGATGCGCGGCATGGCGATCGGGAAGCAGTGAATGAATGCTTTTGAACAGTTCGTCAATCTCGGCCTGAAACGGTGTGCCGGCCAGATGTGCCCCAAGCGAGCGCAACAGGTAGAGCGACATCAGCTGCGGGAGGGTAAAGGTAATCGGGGGGAGATTGCGCGATCTGGTCAGGAAACTGTAGACCTTTTTTCCGTCGTTCCACTCGGTCGTCAGAGTATAACCGGCTTGCTCCACCGCGTTCAGGTCGCGGTGAATGGTGCGCCGGTCGACATCGCACTCTTCCGCCAGCTCGTCCAGTGTCAGCCCCCGCCTGGTTTCCAGCAGCCGGATGATCGAATGCAGCCGCCCCGCCTGGGAATATTTTTTCGCCGGTTTTCCTTTCTGCATGGTTCCCCCTTGCCGAATTTGAATTTATCGCTACAATGTCTGTAATATTAGATCAGTACCAAACCCCTCCAAACCTCCCCTTGTCAAGGGAGGCTTAAGACCGTCCCCCCTGATAAGGGCCCTCTGGGGCCTGAAGGAGGACTGAGGGGGTTGATTTAAGGTGACGGGGAGCATTGTAGCGTTTTGAGCCATTTTGACAACCAATTTCTGACATATACTGTCATGCTGCATGACTGGCTCAACCAGCCCGGCTATGCTTCACTGTTCTTCATGAGCTTTCTGGCTTCCACGCTGCTGCCGCTCGGGTCGGAGTGGCTGCTGGTGATGATGCTGGCGGGGGGGTATGATCCGCTTCCGGTTGTTGCCACCGCTACCGTCGGCAATTATCTGGGTGCTGTTGTGACCTATCTGATCGGAATAGGCGGAGGGAGCTGGCTGATCGAGAAGGTACTGCGGGTCACGCCGTTTCAGCAGCAGCGGGCCCGGGGCTATTATCACCGTTTCGGGGTCTACTCGCTGCTGTTCTCCTGGCTCCCGCTAATCGGGGACCCGCTCTGCCTGGCGGGTGGGATGCTGCGGGTCAATTTCGGGCTGTTTACGCTCCTGGTCGTTATCGGAAAGCTCGCCCGCTATGTGATAACGGCAGCGATTGCCCTGGCTGCTGCCGGATAAACGGGACACATTCACATGACTGAAACAATCAAACTTTCCTCCCTTGACACTCACTTTGCCGATTTTATCGCCCGCATCGACCGGCATCCCGGCGACGAGCTCTGGTGGGCCGCGGCCCTGGCCAGCAATTTTGCCGGACGCGGCCACACCTGTTTCAACCTTTCCGATCCGCTGGATATTTCTTCATTTCCTTCTCAACGTGCACACCGCACACCACCTCCGTCAGACAGCAGTCACTGGCGGGAAACCCTGGAATTGTGCGACACCGTCGGCATCCCTGGGGCGTTTACGCCGCTGGTGCTCGATCCGTCCGGTCGACTCTACCTTCACCGCTGCTGGCGGTATGAACAACAGGTCGCTGCGGGAATCCTTTCGCGAAGCACGCCGCCGGCAGTTAACGAAATCCGGCTTGAAGGCGTCCTCGACCGTTATTTTCCCGGCCGGAACGGCAGCGTTGATCTGCAGCGCAGCGCAGCCCGGATGGCGCTGACCCATCGTTTCTCTGTCATTTCCGGTGGGCCTGGTACCGGCAAAACCGCTACCGTAGCGCGCATTCTGGTTCTTCTGCTCGAAATGTCGGGTGATTCCCCCCCCCGGATCATGTTGGCAGCCCCGACCGGCAAAGCTGCACTGCGTCTCCATCAGTCGATCCTGCATGCCGCCGAACACCTTGATCTGCCCGATGAAATCAGAAACAATCTGCCGACCGGAGTCAGTACGATCCATCGGTTACTCGGTGTTCAACTCCGCCGGGACGGTTTCCGGCATAATCGCGACAATCGTCTCCCCTGCGACATCCTGGTCGTTGACGAAGCATCAATGGTCGATCTTCAGCTGATGTCCGGTCTGATGGAAGCGCTCCGTGATGATGCCCGGATCATTTTGCTGGGTGACCGCAATCAACTCGCTTCAGTCGAAGCCGGGGCGGTTCTGGCGGATATCTGTGACGGCACGGGACAAGGCGTTGTTCCGGTCACGCAGCTGACCAGAAGCTACCGCTTCGGCGACGACAGCGGCATTGCCGCTTTAAGCCATCTGATTACGAACGGGGAGAGCGCTGCTGCCGCAGCATTGCTGAAATCGGGTCAGTACCCGGACATTATCTGGCGGCCGCTGCCGCCCGGGAAAGCCTTCGAAGAGGCATTCAGCGCTGCAGTTCGGGAAGGGTACGCTCCGTATCTCCAGGCGGCATCTCCCGCGGAAGCGCTCGCGGAACTAGGCACATTCAGGGTGTTGTCACCGCTTCGTTCCGGTCCGCAGGGTATAGAAAATCTCAACAGGCTCTGCCTGAACACACTTGCGCCGGAGCGAAAAAAAGATACCCGGAGTTTCCGTATGATGCCGGTCATGATCACCGGAAACAACTATGAACTCGGTTTGTTTAATGGTGATACCGGGGTCGTTATGGATAATGACGGCACCCGGGCCGTCTGGTTCGAAAATCCGGAAGGGGGACTGCGTCACCTGTCCCCGCTCCGTCTTCCCCCCAATGAAACCGCCTTTGCCCTGACGGCCCATAAAAGTCAGGGATCCGAGTTTGACAGGGTACTGCTGATCCTGCCGGATCAGATTTCGGAAGTTATCAGCCGTGAGCTGCTGTACACGGCGGTGACGCGTGCCCGGTCTTCTCTTGAAATCTGGGGTGTGGAAGAGGTTTTCCGTCAGACGGTCGAACGGCGCACCCTCAGAACTTCAGGACTCTCTGATCGGCTTGCCGCAGGCGGAAAGTATGTGTAATCTCTCTCCCGTAGTTGCCCGTTTTCGTGCTTCCTCGCTGCTACTGCTGACCGTCTTCCTGCTCAGTGGTGGAGCTCATGCAGGGGGAGTCGAGGAAACACCGATCGGCATCAATGAAAAGCTTGGGTCAAAAATCCCGCTCGACGTCACCTTCAGGGATGAGGCCGGTAATCCGGTCAGACTCGCTGATCTGGTCACCGGTCCGACAATAATTCTGCCGGTCTATTTCAGCTGTACCAATGTCTGCTACAATCTGCAGTGGGGACTGGCGCAGGTGCTCCCCCGGATCAAAAGCAGGCCGGGTGAAGAGTACCGGGTTATCTCGGTCAGTTTTGACGAAAACGATGCGCCGCAACTTGCGGCCTCGTTCAAGCGGGTCTACCTGACCGCGATGCACGCCCCCTTTCCGGAGGATGGCTGGCGCTTTCTGACCGGAGATGCCGAAAATATTCAAAGATTGACCGATGCGGCTGGGTATGGTTTCCAGCGCCGGGGACGGGATTTTATCCATCCGGCAGCCAGCCTTATCGTCACCAGGGATGGTACGATTGTTCGTTATCTGTACGGCACAACCTTCCTCCCCAAGGATCTGGCCCTGGCCCTGATCGAGGCGCGGGACGGCACATCGGGCACCACTATCCGGAAGATTGTCGATTATTGTTTTACCTTCGATCCGGGGAAAAAAACATATGCTTTTAATCTTTTGAGGGTTAGTGCTACTGTTGTCATCCTCTGCACCGGGGGATTCCTGGCTTTTCTGGTTTTTGGCGGGAAACGGCGGAGACGAAACAAGGAATAGCAAAGCAAAAGGCGGTCTCACGCGGAGACGCAGAGAACGCGGAGAAAGTCAAAAACAAAAGATTTATATTTTTACACCAAAGACTTTAAGCTTTTAATCTTGGTTTCCTCCGCGAACTCCGCGTCTTGCCTAAAGGCACCTACTTCTGGCTGCGTGATAATTGCTTTTTGCTTTTTCAGGAGAATTGATGACGCCTGTACAACAACAAACCAGTTTCTGGAACGACACCGGTAAAACCGGCATCACCTCCTGGATTTTCTCCACCGACCACAAGCGGATCGGCCTGCTCTACTTCTATGCCACCTTCGGCTTCTTCCTGGTGGGGGTCCTGCTGGGACTGCTGCTCCGCATCGAACTTATGGCGCCGGGCCGGACGATAATGGGACCGCAGACCTACAACGCGCTATTTACCGTGCATGGCGTGGTCATGATCTTCCTCTTCATCATTCCCGGTTTTCAGGGCTCCTTCGGCAATCTGGTCATGCCGATCCAGATCGGTGCCCGCGACGTCTCCTTTCCTCGTCTGAACCTCCTCTCCTGGTGGCTCTACATGATCGGCGCCGTGATTATCCTCACCTCTCTTTTCACCGGCGGCGGACCGCCTGATACCGGCTGGACCTTCTACGTTCCCTTCAGTTCCCGCACCGGCACCAACGTCTCTCTGGCGGTCTTCGGAGTATTCATCATCGGTTTTTCCTCGATCCTGACCGGTGTCAACTTTGTCACCACCATCCACCGCCTTCGGGCCGAGGGGATGACCTGGGGACGCCTGCCGCTCTTCACCTGGTCGCTCTATGCTACGGCATGGGTGCAGATCCTGGCGACGCCGATTCTGGCCATCACCCTGGTGCTGGTGGTGGCGGAGCGGATGCTCGGCACCGGCCTGTTCGACCCGGCCAGAGGGGGCGACCCGGTCATGTACCAGCACCTGTTCTGGATCTACTCCCACCCGGCGGTCTACATCATGATCCTGCCGGGGATGGGGGTAGTCTCGGACGTCATCCCGGTCTTTTCCCGCAAACCGATCTTCGGCTACAAGATGATCGCCTTCTCCAGTCTTGCCATCGCCGCCTTCGGCTCCCTCGTCTGGGGACACCATATGTACACCAGCGGCATGAGCGACACCGCTGTCATGGTCTTCTCGTTTCTGACCTTCATCGTGGCCATACCATCGGCCATCAAGGTCTTCAACTGGGTCTCCACCCTCTACCGGGGGTCGATCTCGCTGGAGGCCCCCATGCTGTTCGCCCTCTCCTTCATCCTGCTCTTCTCGATCGGCGGCCTGAGCGGGCTGATCCTGGGGGCGGCCGCCACCGATGTCCACGTGCACGACACCCATTTCGTGGTGGGACATTTCCACTATGTGATATTCGGCGGCTCCGGATTCGCCTTCTTTGCCGCCATGCATTACTGGCTGCCCAAATTCTACGGTCGCCGCTATGCCGAGAAACCGGCTGTAGTTGCCTGGGCGCTCATGTTCACCGGCTTCAACATCACGTATTTCACAATGCAGGTACTGGGCATGAAGGGGATGCCGCGCCGCTACTACGATTACCTGCCCGAATTCGCCACCCTCAACCTGGTCGCTACGATCGGCAGCTGGGTCCTTGCCGCCGGGCTGATCATCATGATCGTAAACCTGTTCCGGGGGCTTTGGCGGGGTGAGCCGTTTGTCGGCAATCCCTGGGGGGGAGCGACCCTGGAGTGGAGCATACCCACCCCACCACCCACGGAAAATTTTGTCGATGAGCCGATCGTGTCGCATGGGCCGTACGACTATACGACCGTACATACGGACAAGTCGTAATATCGCATATGTTAACATAGTAAGTGATATTTTTATGGACATACCATGCTGTTTATTACTATTATTGAGCCATGTACGAACAACTGCGACTGACAATACCGTTCGAGGAATTTGACTACCAGACCCTTGTGGATTCGCTGCGCACGTACGCCCACCCGCGCAAAAAAATCACCTCTCTGCTGCACAAAGGGGATCTTGTACGGGTCAAGAAAGGCCTGTACCTGTTTGGTGAGCGTTACCGCCGCACTTCATTCTGCCGTGAACTGTTGGCAAACCTGATCTACGGACCGTCTTACATATCACTGGAGTATGCCCTGCATTATTATGGACTGATCCCGGAGCGGGCAGAAACCATCACCTCGATAACCTGTGGCCGCTCACGCAGCTTTGAAACACCGGTCGGACGATTCAGTTACCGCATGATTCCAATGGCGGCCTACCGGATGGGTATTGATCGTGTTGAGCTTGCCGATGGGCGCTCCTTCCTGATGGCAACCCAGGAAAAGGCACTTGCTGATCTTGTCGTTGGTGATCGCGGTGCAGCTCTTGCCACACAAAAGGAGCTGAAAATTTACCTGAAAGACCATCTCCGCATCGATCCGGCAGCCGTGATCCGACTAAATCACGCAAGTCTGCTGGCAATAGCGGACGCCTACGGATCACGCCGCCTGAGACTACTGGCGACCCTGATCATGCGAATGCAAACAAGAGAAGATGGAGTCGGCCATGCATGACGCAATCGAGCGGATGCTTGCCAAATACAACCCGAAAAGCGTAGATGGCACGATAAGGGCATTGCGGGAGATTATTCAGGAAATTGCCCTGCTGGGACTGTGGCGGGCGCGTTTTTTTGAGCACGCCGCTTTCTACGGAGGTACCGCCCTGAGAATCCTTCACGGGACTGACCGTTTTTCGGAAGATCTCGATTTTTCACTGCTTGCGCCATCGCCCGACTTTTCCCTGGTGCGATACAGTGCCGCTCTTGAGGAAGAGGTGCGGGCATTTGGCTTTAACCTGCGGGTAGAGACAGTTGAAAAAACAGCGAAGAGTGCAATTCAATCGGCATTTCTCAAAGCCAATACCCGTAATGAGCTGCTGGTGATCGAAACGGATGAACGCATGGCCGGACAGATACCACCGGGACAGGTACTGAAAATCAAGATTGAGGTGGATACCGACCCTCCACCCGCATTTTTGACCACCACTCGCTATCTGCTCCAACCAATCCCCTTTGCAGTGCGTTGTTACACCTTACCAAGCCTCTTTGCCGGTAAGATGCATGCGCTGCTGTTCCGCAGGTGGAATAACCGGGTCAAGGGGCGCGACTGGTACGATCTGGTCTGGTATGCCGCCAATCACCCGGAGTTAAATCTAAATCACCTGGAACAGCGCATGCGCCAGACAGGACATTGGACAGGCACTGCTCCACTGACGAAACCCGATATTAATCAGCTTGTAGAGGAGGCGATTTGTCGTCTTGATCTTGAGCAGGCACGTCAGGATGTAGGGCCATTTGTCAAGGATCACCACGCGCTGGCCATATGGTCTCCTGATTTTTTCAGAGATGTGGCACGTCGAATCACTATTGTTGAAGAGGGCGGCAGATAAAGTGGATCATCATATTCACAATGACTACGCAGGCGCCAAACTCGGCATGTGGCTGTTCCTGTTCACCGAACTGTTGCTGTTCGGCGGGCTGTTCCTCCTTTACGCGGTGTATCTTAAACGCTACCCTCAGGAGTTCGCCGCCGGGGGCAGGCAGCTTGACTGGACCATGGGCGCGGCCAACACTGCGATCCTGCTCACCAGCAGCCTCTGTGCCGCAATGGCGGTCACCGCCGTGCAGCGCGATGAACGTCGCCGAGCCGTGGGGCTGATCGTCGGGACGATCCTCTGCGCCGCCGGCTTCATGGCAATCAAGTATGTCGAGTGGAGCGCCAAGATCGGCCACGGCATCTATCCCGGCTCGGATCATTTGCGGGCGGGGGCTCCGGGGGAATCGGTCTTTTTCAGCCTGTACTTCATGACTACCGGCATCCACGGTCTGCACGTGCTGATCGGTGGAGCGCTTCTGGCCTTCATCGCACTGAAGGTCAGGTCAGGTGCGGTCAATGCCGAAAACCATATCCTGCTGGAGAACGGGGCGCTCTACTGGCATCTGGTGGATCTGATCTGGATATTCATCTTCCCGTTGTATTACCTGGTTCTGTGAAGGTATGTTATCGGTAGTAAGCGACGCAAAAAAACTTGACACCAAGAGGCTTGTTTGGGATATTGTGGTTAACACACCTGCCACGCCTCTCAACGATGCGCACCCCGGCGGGTATTTTTATGTCTAATGGCCATAAGCAGAACTACTGCAAACCAGCACTCTCTATTGACAACCGAGGTCAAATCATGAGTGAAGAAAAAAAACCGTCTGAGGTGAAGCTTGCACCTCTGAAGAAACTGCCTGATCTGAAAGCCCTCAGGGAATTACTTGGGTTGACGATCGAGGACATCTTCCTCAAGACGAGGATCAACGTCACCATTCTGAATGCTATTGAGAACGGCGAGTTTCATCTCCTCCCGGCGCCTGTTTTTACAAAAAAATTCATCCGGATCTATGCAGAAACTATCGATATTGATGCGGGAATCATCCTTGCCCATTATAAGCGCCATCTGGACGAAATACAGGTCGTGCCGGAAGAAGTTAATGCCGTCAAAGCGCAGCTCGCTTTTGACCGCAAACCCTTTAAGCGGTATCTCTTGTACGCCGTCCCTGCCGTGGCGATTATTGCCACCGCCTGTATCATGTATGCCTTCTTTCATGAGAAAGAAATTCTTGGAATCTTTCAACACAACGTGACTGTTGACGAGCATAAGGAAGTCGTTCCCAAGCCAGCCCCCGCCGTGAAAGAGCGGCCTCTGGAGGCTGTGGTCAATGTCCCCCAGGCACCGCCGCCAGCAATGGTCGTCCCAAAAGAGACAATACAAACTCCAAACAATACCCACCTTAATCTGCTTATTGAAGCAACGGAAGACACCTGGCTTAATATAACCGAAGACCGCAATCCTCCCTACCAGATCACCTTGAAGACGGGGGAAAAATTGAGCCGCAAAGCTCGGGAGTTTTTTATCGTAGATGTGGGGAATGCCGCCGGAGTCAACATCACCTTTCTTGGCAAGTCATTGGGAAATTTGGGCCGGAAGGGGCAGGTCGTGCATCTTCGCCTGCCACAGCAGTAATGATCAAACCGACTCCTCTCATTATGAACGAACAACACCACATCGTAAGCTACAGAAAACTGACCGGCATCTGGCTGACGCTGCTGGCCTTGACCGCCCTGACTGTGGCGATCACCCGTGTGGATCTCGGGGGATATAAGGTTCTGGGTGCGCTGACCATTGCCTGCGCCAAGTCGGGGCTGGTGGTCGCAGTGTTCATGCACATGAAGTATGAGGGGCGGCTGCTGCGCTGGCTGCTGTTCCTGGCGCTGCTGACTCTGGCGATCTTTATCGGCTTTACCTTTTTCGATGTACTCTACCGCTAGTAAGTTAGAAATCATTTTCTGTTTTTATGAGCAGAAAATGATTTCTTTAACGCACTTATCCTGTTTATCAGGGCTGAGGGGATGACGTGAACCAACAGCCACTCATATCCACGACCGCCGCCATCGACCCGGTCTTCATGTTCCTCTTCGGCGCCTGTCTCGTGTTGCTGCTCGGTATCACCATCACCATGGTGTTCTTCGTGTTGCGCTACCACCGCTCCCGGGCGCCGCAGCCGACCTCGCAGGCCGAGGGGAATATCTGGCTGGAGATCGTCTGGATCGTACTGCCGACTCTGCTGGTGCTGGCCATGTTCTGGTACGGATGGAAAGAGTATGTCGTACTCCGGACCGTTCCTAACGATGCGTTCCCGGTGACCGCCACGGCGCGCATGTGGTCCTGGGACTTCAAATACGCCAACGGCAAAACAAGTCCCAAGCTGTATGTGCCGGTCGGCAAACCTGTGCGGGTAGAGCTTGTTTCAGAGGACGTCATCCACGGGTTTTTCCTCCCCGCCTTCCGGGTCAAGCGCGACGTGGTTCCCGGCATGAGCAATTACGCCTGGTTCGTGGCTACAAAACCGGGCAGTTATGACCTGTTCTGCTCCCAATATTGCGGCACCAACCATTCGGCCATGATTACCACTGTCGAGGCTCTGCCGGAGGCAGAATTCGCCGTTTGGCTGAAGCAGGGTAAGGGCGACGAAGAACAGAGTGGACACGAATTGCTGGAACATCACGGTTGTCTGGGATGTCACTCAGAGGATGGATCGCCCAAGGTCGGGCCAACTTTCAAAGGGATCTGGGGACGGAACGTTACGGTCATGACAGGCGGAGCGGAGCGGACTATCACCACGGACGAGGCCTACCTGCGACGCTCCATTCTGGAACCGGCAACTGACATAGTCAAGGGATTCCCACCGATTATGCCGTCATTTTTGCTCAAGGAAGAGGAACTGTCGGCACTCCTGAAATACCTGAAAGAACTCAAATGATTCGCGCCCTGACCAGTCTTTTCCGTCTGCGCCTTGCTCTGCTGAACGGTGTTACCGCCGTTGGCGGATACTGTCTTTTCCCGGCGCCGATTCAGACTACTGCTCTCCTGAAACTCTTCTGCGGAGTTACCCTGCTGGCCATGGGGGGGTCGGCCCTCAACCAGCTGCTGGAGCGTGATATTGATGTCCAGATGACCCGCACCATGTTGCGGCCACTGCCTCAGAAACGCCTATCCGCAAACTCTGCCGTTCTTGCCGGCACCTGCACCATTCTGGCGGGTCTTGCCCTGCTCACCGTGACTGGCGGTCTTCTCCCTCCCCTGCTCGGTGCGGCTGCTCTGGCCTGGTATCTGGCGGCCTACACCCCGCTTAAACGCAAAACCGCACTGGCGCTGCCTCTCGGGGCACTGTGCGGGACCTTGCCTCCTCTGATCGGCTGGTGCCTCGCCGGAGGCGTTCCGGCCGATTACCGGATCATCATCCTGTCCGGACTGCTTTTTATCTGGCAAATTCCCCATTTCTGGCTGCTGCAGCAGCGCTATGAGGCGGATTATCGTCGGGCAGGCATCCAGCTTGTTGATTTTCGTTCCATTGCGACAGGCCAGGTTTCCCTCTTGTTAATCTGGTTGGTAGCCCTGATGGCTGCGACCCTGATGTTGCCGGCCTTGGGCGTCATCAAGCGGGAAATGGCATCCTGGTTCCTGTTGGTTGCCCTGATCCCGTTCGTGATTGTAATGCCACGCTCCGAACGGCTGATGTTCCCCGCCTATAGTCTCTTCCCCCTGGTGGTCACCGCCATGCTGATGCTTCAGAAGATGATCTGAAACAGAAGTTAAAGACGTTTTCACTCTTGTTTCATTTTTGTGCTATACTGTGGCCATAAAGGGAGGTGGATTTTATGAACACGCTCGAATTTTTAAGCCGTTTTGAAGTTGATTGTCTCTGCTTCTACAAAACACTTGCCGCGGAGACTGCCGATCCGGAATTGAAGAGACTTTACGGGCTTCTGGCCGATAGTCGCACGCAGCATCTGGATCTGCTGGGGACGCTTATGAAGACCGCCCGGAGCGAAGATCTGACCTCGGAACTGACCGAACGTGCCGAGCATGTAATCAACGGTTGCCGTATGACGCTTACTGCCCGCAATTTTGATAAGGAGATGCGGGGCGACCGTGACGCCTTCGGGCATGTGTTTCACACTGAGAACGAGATGATCAAGCTTTGCGAGGGTATGGCCAGAGTGGAGGAGGGAGAGCAGGTCAAGGCCCTGCTGAACTGGTTTGTGGAGGATGAAAAGCGGCACCTGGAAGAGATCGAGGGGATTTACGAGTTTGTAGAGGCCCCGCATTGCTATCTGGAATGGGGTGAATTCTCCAATCTTCACCCGCTCTGAAATGCATCGACGAAAGGCAGGTAGAGTCATGAAAACAGCACAATACGACAAGGTATGCTACTGGACAGAGCAGCGTGATGAGCCGGTCCGGCTGGTGAATTTGCGCACCGGTGTGGAAGGTGTATCGTTCGGCTGCACCTCCGCCGGTGAGACGGTTCAGGTTCGTCTTGACAACGGTGAGCTTGATTCGTGGGAACGGACGGAATGCTCGGAAACGACCCACTGACGGATTGCGTGTGATGCCGGGGTGAACGTATGGAAACAAGACTGAGGGGGGTTCTGCCCGATCAGGAGCTACTTAAGCTGTATGAGCAGATGGTGCTGTCGCGTGAATTCGAGGAATCCTGCGCCGAACAGTACACGAAAGGTCACATAACCGGATTCCTGCATCTGTACAGCGGGCAGGAGGCGGTGGCGGTCGGTGCCACGGCGGGCCTGCACGGTGAGGATTATATCCTCTCGGCTTACCGCGAGCATGCCCAGGCCATCGTAAGGGGGGCCGAGCCTCGCCGGGTGATGGCCGAGCTGTTCGGCAAGGCCACCGGTCTCTGCAAGGGAAAGGGGGGGTCCATGCATCTCTTTGCCCCCTCTCTCAACTTCATGGGGGGGTACGCTATCGTGGGGGGGCAGTTCCCGATCGCAGTCGGTCTGGCCTTCTCGGCCAAATACCGCAGGGAGGATCGCATTGCCGCCTGCTTCTTCGGTGACGGGGCGGTCAATCAGGGCACCTTCCATGAATCACTCAACTGGGCACGGCTGTGGGAGCTTCCGGTACTGTTCATCTGCGAAAACAATTTTTACGGTATCGGCACCGAGGTGCACCGTTCTTCGGCACTGGCCAGCATCTATAAACGCACCTGCGGCTATGATATCCCCTCGGAGAAGGTGGACGGCATGGACGTGATTGCCGTCTACAAGTCGGTTAAATATGCCGCCGAAAAAGTGCGTGAGACCTCGCACCCATATTTTATCGAGGCGACCACCTACCGCTTCCGCGGTCACTCCATGTCCGACCCGGCCAAGTACCGTTCGGTTGCCGAGCACGAGGTATGGAAAGCGCGTGACCCGATCCCCAACTTTGCCAAACGCCTGATTGATGAGGGAATTACAACCAGCCATCACCTGGAGGGAATCCGGACAAAAGCCCGGGCGGTCGTGCAGGAGGCGGTGGAGTTTGCCGAGGCGTCCCCCTGGCCTGATGATGAGGAGGTGTTCAATGACATCTACATCTGAAATGACCTACCGTGACGCCTTGAACCTGGCCCTTAAGGAGGAGATGCGCCGCGACCCGTCCGTGGTGCTCTGGGGCGAGGACGTGGCCCTTTACGAAGGCTCATTCAAGGTCACCAGAGGGCTGCTGGCCGAATTCGGCGAGGAGCGGGTCAGGGATACCCCCATCTCCGAGAACACCATCGTCGGCGTTGCAGTCGGCGCTGCCATGGGGGGGGTGCGGCCGGTCGCCGAACTGATGACGGTGAACTTCGCCCTGTTGGCCATGGACCAGATCATCAACCATATGGCCAAGGTACGTTTCATGTTCGGCGGACAGACCTTTTTGCCGATGGTGGTGCGCATGCCCGGCGGCGGCGGCAGCCAGCTTGCGGCCCAGCATTCCCAGTCGCTGGAGAGCTATTTCATGCATTGCCCCGGACTGCGCATCGCCTATCCGGCTACGCCGGCCGACGCCAAGGGGCTGCTGAAAAGCGCCATCCGCGACAACAACCCGGTCATTTTCCTGGAACACGAACTGCTCTACAACAGCAAAGGGGATGTGCCGCTCGATCCGGAATTTCTGGTCCCCTTCGGACAAGCCAAGGTGGTGCGCAGCGGTTCGGATGCGACCATCGTGGCCTATGCCCGCATGAGCATTCTGGCCCTGCAGGCCGCCGCCGAACTGGAAAAAGAGGGGATGTCCTGCGAGGTGATCGACCTCCGCACCCTCAACCCTCTGGATATGGATACGGTGATAGATTCGGCCCGCAGGACCGGCCGGGCGGTGGTGGTCGAGGAGTGCTGGCGCACTGCCGGGCTGGGGGGCGACATCGCCCACCGCATCCACGAAGCCTGCTTCGAGAGCCTGCTGGCGCCGGTCAGGCGCGTGGCAGGGCTCGATGTACCCATGCCCTACTCCCGCAAGATCGAAAAGATCTGCATCCCGCAGATGGAGACCATCGCGGCGGCGGTGCGGGAAGTCATGTTATAACTTCACATGAAATGAGCAGAAGGAGGAACCGATGGCAACCGAAATAACCATGCCCAAGTTGTCCGACACGATGACTGAGGGGCAGCTCGGGGCATGGCGCAAGAGCGTCGGCGAACGGATCGAGAGGGGCGACATCATCGCCGAGGTGGAGACCGATAAGGCAACCATGGATCTGGAGGCTTTTGCCTCCGGGGTTTTACTGGAGCAGCGGGTTCAGGCCGGCGAGCTGGTGCAGGTCGGCACCGTGATCGGCCTGATCGGCGAAGCGGGCGAGGCGGCGGCTCCGCAGGCGCGTGTTGCCGTAGAGACTCCTCCTCGGGCAGTGCCACCCCCGACAGGTGAAACAGCGCCACTCCCCATGCCGGCATTTGTACGCGGAGCAGCGCAGAGCGGACAGGCGGCTCCGGTTGTGCGCCGCCGCGCCGCCGAACTGGGCATTGACCTGACCCTCCTGCGGGGGAGCGGCCCGGACGGCAGAGTC
>JANNLB010000002.1:0-13432 GCA_031396605.1 Geobacter sp.
TCCCTTCCAGCACCGGCACCGCCTGATTGCCGCGCTGATAGGCTTTTGAAACGGCGTTAATAGAGACAATGACCTGTTGTTCAGCATTGGTAGCCATGTTTATTTTTTCTCCGGAAAGGTGATCCTGCTGCCGTCTTTCAACCGTTCAAGAGGCTTAAGCGCCACTTTATCGCCCGATTTCAAGCCCGCCACTTCCCGCAGATCCCCCAGTGTCGCCACGACTGACACCGGAGTGAACCGCACTGTGTCTCCTGTAACCAGAAACACACCGCTCCGGCCGTTCCGGGTCATAAGCGCGGCAGGATTAAGCACGACCCTCGCCACGGTATCCCCGGTCACTGCCTCACGCTGCAGGAATGCAACCTTGGCGCTCATCTCGGGGAAAATGCGCTGATCCCGCTCCAGGAATCGGATTTTAACCATGACGGAAGCTTTGCTCCGATCGGCAGTCGGCACGATTGTATGCACAACTCCACGGAAGCGGCTCCCCGGAAGTGCATCCAGTGTGATCTCGCACGGCTGCCCCTGCCTGATTTGCGCCAGATTCGATTCCGAAACATCCGCCTCTACCTGTAGAGATGCGAGATCGGCAATCGTCACAACCGCCGCTTTTGCATTTGCCGCCGCTCCCAGCGGGGTGATAATATCCCCGACATCGGCATTTTTGGTCAGCACAACGGCATCAAAAGGTGCCCGAATCAGGCTGTACCCCAGGTTGACGTTGGCGCCCTGGAGTGCCGCCGCTGCAATCGCTATACCGGCCTCGGCACCGGCGGTTGACGCGCTTGCACGCCTGAAACGGGCTTCTGCAGCATCAAAGTCGGCTTGCGAGACGATCCCCGCGGTCAGGAGTTCTTGCTGACGCTGAAACGATTTTTCAGCATCAGACAATTCGGCTCGGGATTGATCGCGCAAAGCCTTCGCATTCTGAAGCGCTGCCTCCGCCTGGAGAACGACCGCTTCAAGATCCTTGTTCTCGAGGCGGGCGACAACCTGCCCGGCGGTCACCCTGCTCCCCTCCTCGACACCGATCCATTCCATTCTGCCGGTCGTTTTGGACGCAACTGCCGCTTTGCGCTGGGCAACAACATATCCAGTCGAATTTAGAAGCGTAAAAGATTGTGTCGGATAAAACAGGGAAACGCTGGTCGTTTCAATCGTTACGGCGCGATTGCGAAACATGTAGAGTGCAGCAACTGCGGCAACAGCTGCCACTATCAGGACAACAGCCAGGCGGGTGCGGGAACTTCCCTTGCGCCGGAGAGGCATCTGGCGCGATTTATCAATCGCAAGTGTATCAAATGAGTCAGCTGGCATAGTAAACCTTTGCACCGAGGAGGTTTGGCGACAGTGTGCCGTTTTTTGTCATACCACGTTTGCAACCGATTGTGAAGCAGAGTTACGCTTCGTTACTTTAGCAACATTGAAATTGAATAGTGTTACCTGGAGGTTGTTATTTTCCAATTTATGTGGTATACAAAATGAGTTTACCGGAGATCATCCTCTCCGGATCACTTTATTCCACGCAAGGGGGCTGTACATGAGTGAAATTGTTGACGTTTATGCCAGGGAAATCCTGGATTCCCGGGGAAATCCGACCATTGAAGTAGAAGTATTTCTTGAGTCGGGAGCTTTTGGGCGGGCCGCCGTGCCATCGGGTGCTTCAACCGGCGAACGCGAAGCGATGGAGCTGCGTGACGGTGACAAATTGCGCTATCTCGGCAAAGGTGTTCTTAAGGCGGTAGACAACGTGAACAAAATTATCGCCGAAGAGGTAATTGGCATGGAAGCCGATGATCAGGTCGGCATAGATACGAAGATGATCGAACTGGACGGCACGGAATTCAAGACTAACCTTGGCGCCAACGCGATTCTTGGCGTATCACTGGCAGTTGCCAAGGCTGCAGCCGAAGAAGCCGGACAGCCGTTGTATAAATACATTGGCGGAGCCAACGCCCGCGAACTGCCGCTGCCGATGATGAACATCATCAACGGCGGCGCACATGCCGATAACAACGTCGATATCCAGGAATTCATGATCATGCCGGCCGGCGCCGGGAGCTTCAAGGAAGCGCTCAGGATGGGTGCGGAAATTTTCCATGCCCTAAAGGGTGTCCTGAAAAGCAAGGGGTACAACACTTCTGTCGGCGACGAAGGCGGTTTTGCACCCAACCTGAAGTCTAACGAGGAAGCGCTGGAAGTCATCATGGAAGCGATCGTCAAGGCCGGCTATAAACCGGGTGAAGATATTCTTCTGGCACTGGACGTTGCATCTTCCGAGCTGTTTAAAGATGGAAAGTATACCTTGGAGAATGAGACTCAAAAAGTGAAGACCCCTGTTGAAATGGTCGATTTTTACGAGAATCTGGTCAACAAATACCCGATCATCTCCATCGAAGACGGCATGGCTGAAAACGACTGGGACGGCTGGAAACTGTTGACCGATCGCCTCGGCAAACGGATTCAGATCGTTGGAGACGACCTGTTCGTCACTAATCCGAAGATTCTGAAAGAAGGAATCCAGAAAGGGATTGCCAACTCTATCCTGATCAAACTGAATCAGATCGGCACCCTGACCGAAACCCTGGAGGCGATCGAAATGGCCAAACGGGCCGGTTATACAACCGTTATTTCACACCGCTCCGGTGAAACCGAAGACACCACCCTGGCCGACCTGGCCGTGGCGGTCAACTCCGGTCAGATTAAAACCGGCTCGCTCTGCCGCACCGACCGCGTTGCCAAGTACAACCAGCTGCTGCGGATCGAGGATGAACTCGACAGCACGTCACTGTTCAAAGGTCACGACGTGTTCTATAACATCAAAAAATAAAATTGATTATATTCTGAACCAAAAGGCGGAGCGTGCTCCGCCTTTTGTGTATCTGCAGCAGAGGAGGGACATATGGCAACGAGCAGTACCCTTTGGAACCGCTATCAGAAATATCTCTGCAACTGCCCGGAGATCGGGCTCTCGCTCGACATCAGCCGGATGAAGTTTGCCGACGGTTTTTTTGCCGGAATGGAACCTGCAATGCAGAGCGCCTTCTCCGAAATGCACGAACTGGAAGCCGGAGCAATCGCTAACCGCGATGAAGGCCGCATGGTCGGGCATTACTGGTTGAGAAACCCACCGTTGTCTCCTGCCGTAGAGATGCAGCAGGAGATCGAAGCTGCCGTCGCACAAATTATGACGTTCAGTGCAAATATCCATACCGGCGCCATATCAGCCCAAAACGGCGCACCCTTTAAAAACGTTCTTATTGTCGGCATCGGCGGTTCCGCATTGGGACCGCAATTTGTGGCCGATGCGCTGGCATCATCCCGTGATCGAATGAAGGCTTTTTTCCTCGACAACACCGACCCGGACGGAATCGACAAGGTGTTTGCCGAGCTGGGTGCGTCTGTTTCCGAGACACTGACACTGGTTATTTCAAAAAGCGGCTCTACCAAGGAGACCCGCAACGGGATGCTGGAAGCGAGGGCGGCCTATCAGAACGCCGGGCTGGATTTTTCACGGCATGCGGTCGCAGTAACCGGCCCCGGAAGTGAGCTGGACAGATTAGCCCGGACCGAAGGGTGGCTGGAGTGTTTTCCGATGTGGGACTGGGTCGGTGGGCGGACCTCTGTCACTTCGGCAGTCGGGCTCCTCCCTGCGGCGCTTCAGGGAATCGACGTCGGGGCGCTGCTCGAAGGGGCGAAAACCTGCGACCTGATAACCCGCAGAGCGGATACACTACAGAACCCGGCGGCGGTCATGGCGCTGATGTGGCACTACGCCACGGATGGTTTTGGATCGAAAGATCTGGTGGTTCTCCCCTACAAGGATCGTCTGCTGCTCTTTTCCCGATATTTGCAGCAGTTGATCATGGAATCGATCGGCAAAGAGCTTGACCGGGACGGAACCGTTGTCAATCAGGGTTTGACTGTGTACGGAAACAAAGGCTCGACCGATCAGCATGCATACGTGCAGCAGCTGCGTGAAGGGGTGGCAAACTTCTTTGTCACCTTTATCGAAGTACTGAAAGATCGGGAGGGGAGTTCACTGCTCGTCGAGGAAGGTTTTACCAGCGGAGATTTCCTGTTCGGTTTTTTTCAGGGGACTCGCGCGGCTCTCTATGAAAACGGCCGGGAATCGATGACACTCACCATCAATCAGGTTGATGCCTATACGATCGGCGTTCTCGTTGCACTGTTCGAGCGTGCCGTCGGACTCTACGCCAGCCTGATCAATATCAACGCCTACCACCAGCCCGGTGTGGAAGCGGGCAAGAAAGCGGCAGGCACGGTGATTACTCTCCAGAAATCAGTCGTGGAGCTGTTGCAGCAGGAGCAGCGGAGCATGACGGCGGGGGCTATCGCCGACCTGCTCGAAATGCCGCAAGAAACGGAGATGGTTTTCGCCATACTGCGGCATCTGGCGGCCAACCCGGACAGAGGGATTGTTAAGTATAGCGCCGATCAGATCTCGGGGGTAACATTCCGGATGGCACCATCTTTGCTTTAATGAGAAACCAACCCTATCACAGAAGGAGAATCACATGCTGAAAGTACTCACCAGTTTCATTCTCTGTATTGTGCTGACAACCCCGATCCAGGCTTCCAGTGTGATCACGTTCGGCAAAGATTCTCAAGTCGTTTTCCCTCATAAACAACATAAGCAAAATTTGGGGGGATGCACTGACTGTCACGGAGCAAAAGGTCCGGGACCTATAGCACAATTTGGTGAAAAATGGGCACACACTACCTGCGTGGGGTGCCATAGCGAAAACAAGGCCGGACCCGTCGAATGCAGCGGATGTCACACTCAGTTCTAATTTAAATTCCAAATTGGTATAACTACACCCGCGGCTTCAGCCTGCGCGTCGGAGCCGCACTCCAGGGGTCGTCAGGCCAGGGGTGTCTTGGATAGCGCCCTTTAAGCTCCTTTTTTACCTGCTGATATGAACCATCCCAGAACCCCCGTAAATCCCGGGTCACCTGAATCGGCCTTCCGGCCGGCGAAAGAAGATGCAACAGTACAGGAATCCTGCCGCCACACACCATCGGCCCGACTGCCAGACCGAACAACTCCTGAAGTTTCACCGCCAGCACCGGGATTTCACCGGAGTAATCGATTCTGATCCGCGAACCGCTCGGAACAGACAGATGCGCTGGCGCCATTTCATCCAGTTCACGTTGCTGCCGATAGTCCAGGCGTTGTTTCAGGAGCTGCGTTAAATCAAGTTGGGCGATTTTTTTAGCGGAGTAGACGGAATCAAGATACGGTGCCAGCCACTCCTCGAGCGTTGCAAGCAGCTCCGCATCCGAAACATCCGGCCAATCCCGATCAGGAAAGGCAGAGCGCACTAGCGTCAGGCGCCCTTGCAGCTGGCGGACCGCTTCATTCATCGGCAGAAGCGATAATCCCGACGCACGTACCGCACCGATCACAGCCGGCACCGCCTGAACTGCTGTCGGAACAACTGTCTCGACAGAGAGCTGAACAGTGCCGAGATTCTCAAGCATCCGGGCAGTTACCCGCCCCTCACGATCATCCCAGCAGACCTGAAATTCCCGGCGGATATGACCGGAACGTTCCTCGCGGATGATGTGTTCCGGCAGTTCTGCGGCAAGATGGATGACCGCATCAGCCTCACTCCCGGCATCCAGTGCCAGCGCAACGATATACTCCGCACCTCTGACCGCGGAGCGTTCCGATATGCGCGCCCCGCGCCCGCCAGCCAGCAGGTATTCCCCTCTGCCTGACGACCGGCGTCGCGCGACACGGTCCGGATACGCCGCCAGCAGTAACCGTGGAATGCGGCCGTCATAGCTGTCAAAGTCCGCGTCTGCAGCGGAGACGGCCATATGCCGCCGCAGCTGGCCTGCCACCCGTTCCACATTTTTTACGGCCGAAAGATCCATGCTACGATCGTTACGTCCCGATGAACGCCAGCTTTTCAATGCCTCCAGACGATCAGCCATGTCGGAGCAGCTTATCTGTGGCATGCTGCTCCCGGCAGCTGTGCGAAACAGGTCCCGCTCCGAAAGCAGCGCCGCTATCTGGCACCCGATACCGGGGCAGCCGAGTTCACGGGAACGGATCAGAAGCCGGCCGAGGCGGGGATGAAGCGGTATCCGCACGACTTCACGACCAAGCGGGGTGATCCGGCCGGCATCATCAAACAGATCCAGATCGAACAACAGGCGTTGGGCCGATTCCCGGGCTGCCGCGGGAGGCTCATCCAGCCAGCAGAGCTGCAGCGGATCGCTGACACCCCAAGCCGCCAGTTCGAGCAGAAGCTGAGACAGATCGGTGACACATATTTCGGGAGGCGAGTGCGGCGCCATTGCGTGCAGCGTGTGGAGCGAGAATAATCTATAACAGACTCCCGGAGCGGTCCGCCCCCCCCTCCCCGCCCGCTGCACGGCAGAAGCGCGCGATTCGCGAACGGTGACCAGCCGGTTAAGGCCATTGCCCGGATCGTACTGCAGCCGCCGGGAGACGCCGCTATCAATGACGGTTCGTACACCTTCAATGGTCAAACTGGTCTCGGCAATGCTGGTAGCCAGTACTATTTTGCGGTACGGACCGGCTTGAATAGCTTTCTGCTGTTCAGCCATCGGCAGATCACCGTACAGCTGACAGACAATGACATTTTTCTGCATGATTCCGGATACTGCCAGCTGAGCGGCGCAGGCACGGATTTCACCGGATCCGGGCAAAAACGCCAGAATATCTCCTTCCGTCTCATTCAGAGCCCGCAGAACTGCGGCGGCAACTCTCTGGGGTACCCGTGCATGACCGGGATCATCAAGGTGTTTCATCTCAACAGGAAAACAGCGCCCTTCCGAACTGATCACCGGCGCGCTATCCAGCAGCCGGGAGAGAGGTTGAAGGTCAAGCGTCGCTGACATGACCAATATTTTCAGATCCGCCCGCAGCTGCTGTACCTCCCGGCAGAGAGCCAGCCCGAGATCGGCATGGATGCTTCGTTCATGAAACTCGTCAAAAATGACCAGTGACACGCCGGCAAGCCCGGGATCATTCTGAATCCGGCGGGTCAGAATCCCCTCGGTCACCACCTCAATTCGTGTGGATTTAGACGTGCATGTGTCAAAGCGAATGCTGTACCCGACCGTCTGCCCGACTTCTTCACCAAGACAGTGAGCCATCCAGCGGGCAGCAGACACTGTTGCGATCCGCCGTGGCTCCAGCATGATAATGCGTCCGGCTTCAGGGGGAATGGAGCCGATCAGAGCCAACGGGACGCGCGTGGTCTTCCCCGCTCCGGGCGGGGCATGCAGAATGATGTTCTGATAAGTGCGGAAAGAGTCGAGGAGAGCGGGAAGTATGTCGTCGATGGGGAGTCCGGTCATGGCGGAGTCACTGATAAAGCGGGTGTAGCATGCGCAGCACCCGTTATCGAACCGGCATCAGTCACAGCTTATGGCAATCATGGCACGCTGTGCGCGGATTTTTGGCGGTGTGGCAGACACGGCAGTTTTTGTGAGCCCAATCACGGCCAAAACCGGCAATTTTACCCGGCGACTCATTTCCATGGCATTTCGTGCAATCTTTAAGCGTTTCCTGGTGGAACTTGTGTGGAAATTCGACCCCACGCTTCATTTTAATCACGTCATCCGCCGTGGTGGAACCTGCAAACGCAACAAAAACGAGCATATTGATGACCAGAATCTTCTTCATAAATCAACCTCCCTGAGTGATATTGTCTCTTTGCATACTACAAATCAGACGAATATAGGATGTGGAATCAAAATTACGGTGTTTCTTCATTCATTGCCCCGGTTCGATACCCCTGCAGATCGAGCGCCACATAGGTAAAACCGGCCGCTTTCACCAAACCGACGACTTCATCCCGCAGGATTCCCGCCACCCGCTCATACTCCTCCTCACCCAGCTCAATTCTGGCCACACTCCCATGATAGCGAACCCGCAGCGTCCGTAATCCCAGACTCCGCAGCGATTCTTCGGCCAGGCCGACCTGACTGACCCGTACAGGGGTTATGGCAATGCCGTAGGGGAAACGGCTCGAAAGGCAGGCAAAAGCCGGTTTATCCCAGGTCGGCAGCCCCATGTCACGGGACAGGTCACGAATATCCTGCTTGGTGAATCCGGCTTCCTCCAGAGGACTGCGCACCTGCAGTTCTTCAGCCGCAGTCCGGCCGGGGCGGTGGTCGCCCGCGTCATCACAGTTGGTGCCGTCCAGCACAAAACCGAGCTCTTCCTGATCGGCAATTGCCTTCAGTTTACCGAACAGTTCCTTCTTGCAGAAATAGCAGCGGTTGCGGGGATTGTCCCGGAACTCCGGGATCTCCAGCTCTTCTGAAACGATTACCAGATGCCGGCCGCCGATCAGTCCAGCCAGTTCGCGTGCTTCATTCAGCTCACGCTCCGGATAGGTTTGCGACGTAGCAGTTACAGCCAGCGCCCGGTTACCCAGTACTTCAGTCGCTACTGTGAACAGCAGTGTCGAATCGACTCCGCCGGAAAATCCGATCACGCAGCCACCCATCCCGGCTAGAATTTTGCGGAGTGTGTCAGTTTTATCGGCAAGCATTGTGTTCATACTCATAACGATCCTTTCAACTGAATCTCAGGCAAACCGCCGCAAAACTAAAAAGCAATGGCCTGCGAGAATATCACAGGCCACTGACTCAGTGTGTTGCCGAACCCTGCGGATTACCATCAACCTCAACCTGGTCAAGACACCTTATTTCTTTTTTTCCGCTTTTTTAATCTGTTTATCCGCTTTTTTTTCCTTCGGGGTTTTGGCAGGTGCTTTCTTTTCTGTTTTTTTACTGTCCTCACCTTTGCTCATAATTTCCTCCTTATCATTACGGTTATGAAGCAGAGCCACTATAACGCACTCGCGGATAGATATACCAGATTTTGGAACCGGCGGCATTATATTTTACGAATCAACTCCGAAATACTGCTCTGTCGGTAATTTTGGGAGAAGCGAGTGGCTGAGTTTCACCAGGCTTTGAAACCGGATCTGTATTTACGCTTTTCCGATCAGACGTACGAAATCATCGTATGTACTAAACCCCGTCAACCTCTTACCCTCACACAGATGGGTCGGGACAGCAGTTACACCAACCTCTCCGGCCCTTTGCCAGTCGGCATCGACCAATACGGCAAAACTTCTTGCCACGAGAATTTTGCGCGCCTCATCAGCGGGAAGTCCAACGGTTTTGGCAATCTCTACCAACTCGTCAACCAGCCCGATGTTTCGTCCATCGACGAAATATGCACGGTAGACAGCCGTATGAAACAAGGCGCCAGATCCCTGTGCCTCGGCCCATTTACCCAGTTCCTGAGCAAGTCTGCTGTTGAACGTGCGTGACCGCTTCCCCAACGGAAGCCCTTCAGAAGCGGCTACTTGAGACAGCTTCGTCTGCATGGCCTCGATATCAACTTCTCGCCCTGCAAACAATTCGGAAAGTTCCAGACCTTCCTCCGGTGTATCAGGGTGAAGGGGGAACACAGTCATGAGCAGTTCGATGCCGTATTCCTGCCGCAGTCGGTCGGTACGCACGGTACCGAGGTAACACCACGGTCAGATGTAGTCGAAAAAAACCTCTACGAGGGGTGCAGGGTTCATGATTTACCTCTTCATGGAGTTTCCATCTCATCGTTGTACTGAATCTTGAACAGTAGTTGGTTTCCATCCGGAAACTCCGGATATGAAACTGATGGCCTGATCAGGATAGGAGGAATTTTTAGTTCTGGCAAGAAAATCGTGGAATTGCCGCCATGGCAGAGAATCAGCAGTGCAGGACGTTCCCGTTCAAGCAGACCCCGCCCCGGAACTCGAAACCGGTTCCCTCAGCTTTACATGAATGCCCTTACAGCAGCCCATCCCAATACTCCGACAGTCGCCATACCGCACAACAGTGCCATCGCCTGATCGAAATAGTTTTCCCGTCGGCGTTCGTTGTAGCCGATTAACGCTCCGATTATGACGCCGCCGATGATACCGCCACCGTGGCCCCAGTTATTAATTCCGGGAAATATCAGCCCGAATACGAAGAGACTGATAACCCAGCCACTCACCTCCCGGTATACCGAACCGCCATAGGCCCCGCCTCTGCTTTTCCCATAATAGAGTAGTGCGCCGATCAGGCTGCACACTGCTGCCGAAGCACCAATAGTGAACGGTACTCCGGCGAAGTATGATACTACGTAACCAATTACGCCACCCAGGGTGTAGATGGTAAACATGCGGTTGGTGCCATATTCGCTGGATGTCTGGGGTGCTATCTGTTTCAAGGCCATCAGGTTGAAAATCAGGTGGATTATGCCACCATGAAGATAGTTGGCACTGATCACGGTCCAGAACCGACCAAAATGATCGATCGGGTACGTACCTGTTGCTCCCAGGAGCATCAGGCTCGTCTGTCCGGGAGATAGAAAGCTGCCGGAGTCTCCTGCTCTGGTACTGAGAACGAGAGAAACGGCAAAAAAGAGCACATTTGCCGAGATGAGGGTTTTTACCAGCCACTCTCCATCCAGAGCACCCCGTGTCCAGTTCATGAACTGCCACCATGGTGCTGTGCGACCAGTACCGCACCAAGAACAAACCGCTTCTTCACTGCCGACTAAACGCCTGCAGCGCGGACAAAGAATTGCCCGTTGTGTCATCAGAACACCTCGCTTTCCTGCATAAATCAGTTGCATCAGAACTATTGATAAACGAACTATTAAAGAAGTCATGGGGGTAGCCCCAAAGATTTTCACACATAATTCTCTTCGGCTGCTATCAGTTTTTAAAAAAGCCCTCGTGCCAACAATACCCCCTCCTTCCCGCCGTTGCACACATATTGCACACGTAAAAAACCACAGTGTGCAATATGTGTGCAATACAAAAACAAGGGCTTACGGGAAAGCCCGTAAACCCTTGTTTTTGTTGGTGCCCGAAGCCGGAATTGAACCGGCATAGCGTTGCCGCCGAGGGATTTTAAGTCCCTTGTGTCTACCAGTTCCACCATTCGGGCGCAGTTGCCAGCAGACTGTTTATCAGCAGTTAACCCGTTCCTTAAGCTCTTTACCCGTTTTAAAAAATGGCGTCTTCTTGGATGGGATGCGTACCACTTCGCCGCTTTTCGGATTTCTCGCCTCACGTCCAAGACGCTCACGAATGGTAAAACTGCCGAACCCGCGGATTTCAACTTTATCACCGGATACAAGAGCCTCCTCAATCGAATCGAAAACCGTATTTACGACAATTTCCGATACCTTGATATTCAGGATCCCGTGAGACTGAACAACTTTTTCAATAAGTTCACTTTTGGTCATACGCCCCTCTGGCACAACATAGAATTAATTGGACTTGTTGTTCAAGCTCTGTTTCAGTAAGTCACCAAACGTTGACGTTGACTCGCCCTGTGATCCCATATACTGCTCGAATTCAGCTTTTTCAACAGCAACATGCATCGATTTTATCGAGAGAGAGATCCGGCGCTCTTTCGGATCGCAACTGAGAACAACTGCTTCAATACTGTCACCGACTGCAGCAAATTCTTTTGCTGAGGCAACTTTTTCACGGGAGAGCTCAGACACATGGATCAAACCTTCGATCCCCTCTTCCAGTTCAACAAATACACCGAAATCTGTCAGAGAAGTAACTTTACCGGTAACGAGAATGTTGGCACGGTATTTACCCGGTGCAAGGCTCCATGGATCAGGCGCAAGTTGCTTGATGCCGAGTGAAAGGCGCTCGTTTTCGACATCAACCTTCAGTACAACAGCCTGCACGAGGCTGCCTTTTTCGTACACATCACCCGGATGCTTGATGCGCTTGGTCCAGGACATATCAGAGACATGCACCAGACCGTCGATGCCATCCTCGATGCCGATAAACATCCCGAAATCGGTCATGTTCTTGATCTGCCCTTCGATTCTGGTACCTGCGGGATATTTTTCAGCTATGGTTGCCCAGGGATTTTCAGAAACCTGCTTGAGTCCCAGAGAAATTTTACGGTTCCCAATGTCGATGCCAAGAATGACCGTTTCAACTTCATCATCGATATTCAGAATATCGGCGGCGCGGCGAACCCGCTTTGTCCAGGACATTTCAGACACATGAATAAGGCCTTCAATGCCGGACTCAAGTTCAACAAAAGCTCCGTATTCCATCAGGCTGACAACCCGACCGCGTACACGATCACCAATAGGGAACTTGGCAGGAACGTCAAGCCAGGGGTCCGTCAGGGTCTGCTTGATACCAAGCGATATTTTCCCTTTGGCACGGTCAAATTTGAGGACTTTGGCGGTAATCTGCTGGCCCGGCTTGAGAACGTCGGTCGGTTTGCCGACCCTGCCCCAGGAAAGATCGGAGACGTGCAGCAGACCGTCAACGCCGCCTAAATCAACAAAGGCGCCATAGTCGGTAACATTTTTGATGGTTCCTTCGACAATCTGTCCTTCTTCAAGCTTTTCAAGTGTTATATCGCGTATGGCTGCACGCTCATCTTCAAGAACCGCCCGACGGGACAGCACGATATTATCACGCCGCTGATTGATTTTGATAACCTTGAAATTCGATTTCAAACCGGTGTAGCTGTCGGAATCGGAGGAGGGACGGATATCGACCTGTGAGGAGGGGAGGAACGCCTGAACGCCGCCAATATCAACGGTAAAACCGCCATTTACCTTTCCGGTGATGGTGCCTTCGATGATTCCCCCTTCCTGACAGGCATCGCCGATTTTATCCCAGGCGGAGAGATAATCTGCTTTCTTTTTCGAAAGGACATACCCTTTTTTCCCGTCCTGACGAGTCATCAGTACACGGATCTTGTCGCCAACCTGCACCGACAGTTCACCATCAGCGTCCCGGAATTCGGCAACCGGCACATGACCTTCCGACTTCAAACCGATATCAACGAGGACCGTATCAACATCCACGCGCACAACAGTTCCCTCTATGATTTTATCCCGTTCGGGACGATCTTTTAAACTCTCAGTGAAAAGCGCTGCAAATTCACTGCTTTGCTGATCGCCGTCGAGTTCTTCATTTTCTTCTCCGGCAGCGTCAAGCCTTTTAAAATCAACCATTACACCATACCCCCTGGACGTTTATCGTTCTTCTATTTTTATTGAGCTTGGCAATGTATCAATATGATAGAAATATTTCAATCGCTTTTATTCAATTCCTCAATTTTGTTCATAACTTCATCAATAATCCACTTCGGAGTTGAAGCGCCGGCGGTCACCCCAACCCGTTCAGCTCCTTCAAACCATGCCGGGTTAATCTCCGCCGCTGTTTCAATGTGGTGGGTACGCAGTTGGAGTTCGGTGCAGACTTCAAGCAGTCTGCGGGTATTGGCACTGTTAAACCCGCCAACCACCAGCATGCAGTCAACTTGTCCCGCCAGCTCTTTTGCTTCTTCCTGACGGACTGCGGTCGCATCACAGATCGTGTTATAC
>JANNLB010000017.1:0-11964 GCA_031396605.1 Geobacter sp.
GCTCAGTTCCTTTTGTATCTCACTCCTTGGGTATCTGTTCGGATCAATACCCTTCTTGGGCTTAGTTCTGCCGTGTCCCTCCTGCATTTTAAAATAACCGTACGATCCATTGATTATTACGTCTGCAATACGCTCGGCAACGTAGTGGTTTTCATTCTTGCCTTCAATTCTCGCTGCTTTGGCAAATTTCATAAATCCGTCAATATTACCGGGTACAAGTGGTTCTTTATCTCCCTTGTTGCATAACTTGAATAGATGCTCCATCACGTCTGTAAATGAACTTGTTTTGCGAGTTTTGCCCTCTGGCGTAGGTTTGCCGCTCTTGTCGAATTTTGCCACCTTCATAATCTCTTGCTTGTGTTTGGCAATCGCATCACTTAGGAAAAAGCACATTTCATATTCGTAATGATAAAGCAAATTATCAAGATCATGCTGCATACCAAGGCCAATACGTTGCCCCGGCATGCGCAATTTTTTGTTTGCCTCCAAAACAAAATTGTTCCTTGCCTGTTCCAAGGTTCTTTTTGTCCAATCATCAATTCCGCCCAATTCAGCCAGTAAAGTGATTATATCCATCCCTGCACCTCCCATTGTGCCCCTGTTGATATATATCGCGGGAAGTTATGCAGGGATTACATAACTTGTCAGGAGCTACCCTATCCCGCGAAAGTGTGAACTATGCCGCCGCCCTACCCATACCAATATCAATCACCTTTGCCGTTTCTGCCAGCAACCGGCGCTCGATCTCATTGCCGATCATGTTAGCTGTTTCCCGTAAGTCCTCAATATCGGTTTCGTCGTAATGCTTCCCGGCCATAGAGCTGTCAACATGGTTCGTCAGGCGGTCGGTATCCTCATATCGTTTCAGCTTGCGGCCAACCGTGATAAACGTACGGCGTAAGCCATGCACCGTCATGTCAAGGCCGGTGATCTGCTGAATCACTTCCGGTCGTATCGTTGCATGGCCTATTTTGCTCTTGTGTCCAATTGCAGGAAATACCCACTTGCAGCCATCAGGTGCTTTTGCTTTCCGGCGTTCAAGGATCGCCATCGCTTGACGGCTTAGCGGAATATTTAAATCCTCCCGGTTTTTCGTATCTTTAAGGTGCAATTCTTTATGCTCCATATCAATGTGCTGCCATTCAAGTGCCGCACCTTCCGTTTTCCTCATTCCGGTGTAAAGAATGAATAAAGCCAGGTCGGTTCTTATTTCATCCATCACTTGAATTCCATCGAAAAAAACCTTGAAGTCATTACGCTTTTTTTCAGCATCGTATACCAGACATTCGTGACGCGCCTTGATCTTCTCCATAACGTTGACGTGTCTGCTGGTCAGGATTGCCAGCGGGTTTGATTTCAGGGTACCGGGATATTTTGCCAGGCCGTAATTGAGTACCGCCGACAACATTACGGAAGAGTTGCGGGCATTCATGGCGCTGTTAGCTGCTATCTGCTGGAACTTATCAAGAACAAGATCCGGCGTGAGTGCGCTTACCTCTTTCAGTGACATGGACATCCATCCGGCGTACTGCTTCTCAATCTGGTACTTGTATGTGGTAACAGCACTTTCCCGGCGCTCCTTCCCATCCCGGCGTTTGGTTTCCTTGAAATAGGATGTAACCAACTCTTGAAGGGTAACTCCGTCGCCGATGCTTGCCGTGTCTCCTAACCTGATCTTGATACGCTCCCCCAGGACAGCCTCGCCAGTTTCTTTGTCAACATGCCCTCGTATTAACTCTTTTGCTCGTTCAAGGGTAATTTCGTCACCATAGCGGCCAAGAGTCTTTTTGACGGTGCGGTATCCTTTTGGCTTTGTGGAGTCCTTCACATCCAATTGCAGACGGAAGGTCTTTGTCCTTGCACCAACAACGAGCCCGAGTCCCGGCGTCTCGGTGTCCCAATAAATGACTTGGCCCTTGTCGGAATACTTGATGCTGTCAATCCTGGTCTTGGTGAATTTCTCTCTTGGCATGGTGTCCCCCGGTCGGATTGCGCTTCCTACCTAAAACGATTCTAGGTAGGAATTAGGTAGGAAGATAATTAAAAAACCCGCTTAATCTGTCTTAAAGATTAGCGGGCATTAGGTAGGAAGTCAAGCTCTATTTCACTGTTTTTTCATACTATTTCAATTTGTTTCTTAATGCTTCAAAAACCTGCTTTACCCTCAATATTTCTAACCTTCATAAAAACCTTTCAGGGTGAAATATATTTTGCGATCAACATAGTAGTTTTTACATCTACAGTTTGTCAATAAATCAAGCCAATGGAAAGAGAGTCACTTCAAGCCGGATAACGGATAAACGCGAAGTTTACTCAGATTTGATGTAAAAGCACCATCAGCAAAGGGTACATTTATTTCCGGATCTTCAAATAGAATGGTAAATTTTTCTTTCGCAACGGTTTCGTATATAATTTCCAGTGGAAATGCGACTCCTCGCACAGTTGTATACCTACCGTATCTGACATGACCACCCACTGCAGTTGTCTTTGAAATTAACAAGCCATTTTCAAAAACGGCATGTTCCTGGTGGCCATACTTGTTGGTTCTCTCAATTACAGCGGTGCGCCGTGAGGATTCGGGTGGATCAATATCGATAAGCCATTGTATGTAGCGCCATCCACTTAAATCACCTTTAACGGGCAGATCCATGTAAGAACCGCTAAAAGCTGTGCCATTACCAGCATCGATAATCGTAACCTGATCGCCGGATACGTAGACCTCCTGAAGTACGGAGCCAAACGGTGAGAGAATGACAGCCCTGATTTGATCCGGCTTTCGGTACATGAGAATCCCGCTACCGGAGATGCTCCGATCGGATGTTGCATAGGATAATGAAGCATTACTGGAAAGTGATTCAACAAGCGAACCGCTCGTAAATTCTAATTCTACAGGTTGGTGAAATGCCAGGCAACCGGAGAGAAAAACGGTCAGTGAAAACAGAAAAAACGCTGTACGAGCTGGCTTTACAAACCTATATCTGAATAAAACATCACTATTAACCATCGTTACAACACCTCGATTTGATGAAAACCTGCTCCATATGCAGCTCCCTTGCCGGCGTTAAAATAGCTGCCGAGAAGCAGCAATGAGAGCATCGGCTCAACAAGACCGGCACATTCAGCCAAACCGGTCAAACCTGCCTTGTCGTGACGTTTAGACCAGTGCGGCTGAGTATAATGTATTTTATCGTCAAAAACAGCAATGTTTTGAGCAGATTTTGACAGATTCACATAATCCAGACCCAGCTCTCCGGTACCATAATAGGCGCACAACGAAGAACAGCGTCTTAATTGTGAACGAAAAAACATGCCGAAGTCAAAACGGTGGATAATTGAGCTATTGTTTAACAGACGCAACGGCGATTTCAGAGATAATATGACAGAGTCGGAATGAACTGTATTCTGGAGAATATGCTGCCCGGAAAGCAGGATTATGCTCTCGGTCAGTGGCACAGCAAGTGTGATCTCATGTCGAACGGCTTGATAGTCGAGACTGTAGGAACGCAGTATGAATTTTGCCGGAGTCAGAACCGTACTCACACATTCTTCAATCATACAGAGCAGAGTTGTATGAAATAATTCCACATAATTAACTGCACTGCCAATAATAACCATACCTACAGTACAAGATGAACTGGTACCGTCTATTCCATTTATATACAAAGAGAATGGTAATGAAGGTTTTTGATGAAGTCTTACGATTTCAGGGTCGGATGACAAATCTTGATCAAATATAACTCGATAAGGGCACCCGATGTGTTCAACGCAGGAAGTACATTGTTCCTGTAAAGTCTGGCAGCACGATACTTTAAACTGCGCTTCAAAATTCCGCAAAGCATTATAGAGTGCTGCGGTCAATTGGGCAGGAGTATCCGCAATAATTTCACATTCAATGCGAACAAAGTCTAATCCCACAGGATTTCAGCTCCAAAAAAAGCGGGGCAGCCATAAAGGCCGCCCCGACAGTACAATATAAGTAGGTAGTGTGAAATCAGACAACTAATGCCTTAATAAATTCACGGTTCATTCTGGCGATGAACTTGACGTTTATCCCCTTCGGACAGGCAGCCATGCACTCGTAGTGATTTGTACAGTTGCCGAAACCGCATTCAGTCATTGTTTCAGTCATGTTCTTCACACGTGCAGCCGCTTCGCCTTTACCCTGCGGCAGTATAGCCAACTGTGAAACCTTGGCGCCGGTGAACAGCATGGCCGAACCATTAGGGCATCCGGCAACGCAGGCGCCGCAACCGACACATTCTGCGGCATCCATAGCCTCATCGGCAACCGGTTTTGGAATCAGAATAGCATTACCGTCAGCAACTCCGCCGGTGTGGCAGGAAGTATAGCCGCCGGCCTGGATAATCTTGTCCAGAGCGGAACGATCCACGATCAAGTCGCTTATGATCGGAAATGCGCGCGCTCTCCACGGCTCGATGTAGATAGTGTCACCATCCTTGAATTTACGCATATGCAGCTGACAGACGGTGGTGCGATCCTGTCCGCCATGCGGCGCCCCGTTGATAACCTGAGAACACATGCCGCAGATACCTTCGCGACAGTCGTGATCGAAAACGATCGGATTTTTTCCAGAGTGGATCAGATCTTCGTTGACACAGTCAAGCATCTCTAGAAAGGAGTGATGATCGGTGATATTTTTTGCTGTATAGGTCTCGAATTTTCCGGGATCGTTGGCATTTTTCTGGCGCCACACGATCAGTGTCAAAGTCATGGTCTTGTGATCGCTCATTATTTGTAACTCCTTATGGCGAGATGTACATTGTCAAATTTCAACGGTTCTTTATGCAGTTCCGGCTCCTTACCGGCTCCCTTGTACTCCCAGGCGCCGACGTAGCAGAAGTTAACATCATCACGCTGTGCTTCGCCCGCATCCTGATATTCCGAACGGAAGTGCCCGCCGCAGGACTCGTTGCGGTGCAGTGCGTCACGACAAAGCAGTTCGCTGAATTCGATGAAGTCGGCCGTACGACCGGCGTTTTCCAGCTGCTGGTTGAGTTCTGCACCACTGCCGGTAACTTTGACATTTTTCCAGAATTCTTCGCGCAGGGCCGGAATCTTTTTGAGGTTTGTTTCAAGCGATTCCTTGGTGCGTGCCATACCGCAGTTTTCCCACATCAAGCCGCCGACTTCACGCATGAATTCGAAAACGGTCTTCTTACCGTTGATTCCGAGCATTTTGTTCTGCTCAGCTTTGACATCCTCTTCACATTTTTTGAACTCGGGATGGTCCGTCTTGACCTGACCCGGTTTAACCGTTGCGAGGTAGCCGCCGATTGTGTAGGGAATAACAAAGTAACCGTCGGCCAGACCCTGCATGAGAGCCGAAGCACCCAGGCGGTTGGCGCCGTGAACCGAGAAGTTGGCCTCGCCCAGTACGAACAGGCCGGGGATGTTACTCATCAGGTTGTAATCAACCCAAAGACCGCCCATGGAATAATGCGGGGCCGGATACATGCGCATCGGACGCTTGTAACCGTTCTCGTCGGTGATTTTTTCATACATCTCAAACAGGTTACCGTAACGTTCACGGATGGTATCTTCACCGAGACGTTTTATGGAATCGCCAAAATCCAGGTAAACTCCGCGACCGCCTGGTCCGACACCGCGACCATCGTCGCACTGTTCCTTGGCTGCGCGGGAAGCTATATCACGCGGTGCCAGGTTACCGTAGGAAGGGTACTTTCGCTCTAGATAATAATCACGGTCATCTTCAGCGATCTCATTCGGATGCTTGCCGCAATCTTCCTTTTTCTTTGGAACCCACACGCGACCGTCGTTCCTGAGTGACTCGGACATCAGAGTCAGTTTGGACTGATATTCACCGGCCTGAGGGATGCAAGTCGGATGAATCTGTGTGTAGCAGGGATTGGCAAAGTACGCGCCTTTTTTGTGCGCCTTCCAGTTGGCCGTAACCGAGCACCCCATAGCGTTGGTTGAGAGATAGAATACATTGACGTAACCGCCGGTAGCGAGGCAGACAGCATCAGCAGCATAGCTTTCCATGGCGCCGGTTACCAGGTTGCGCACCGTGATGCCGCGGGCGACACCGTCAACTACAACCAGGTCCAGCATTTCGCGCCGATCATACATTTTGACCGAACCAAGCTTGATCTGACGGGAAAGAGCGGAATACGCGCCGAGCAGAAGCTGCTGGCCGGTCTGTCCACGGGCAAAGAAGGTACGGGAAACCTGGGCGCCGCCGAAGGAGCGGTTATCAAGGTAGCCGGCATAGTCACGTGCAAAAGGAACACCCTGTGCTACGCACTGGTCGATGATGTTGTTGGACACCTGCGCCAGACGCCAGACATCTGCTTCGCGGGCGCGGAAGTCGCCCCCTTTGATGGTGTCATAGAAGAGGCGATATATCGAATCGCCGTCGTTCGGATAGTTTTTGGCGGCGTTGATTCCCCCCTGCGCTGCGATTGAGTGGGCGCGACGAGGGCTGTCCTGATAGCAGAACGCTTGCACATTGTAGCCTAGCTCTCCAAGAGACGCGGCGGCAGCGCCGCCGGCCAGGCCGGTGCCGACGACAATCACGTTATACTTGCGTTTATTTGCGGGATTAACCAGCTTCAGGTCGAAGCGGTGCTTGTCCCAGGTTTGTTCAATAGGTCCGGTTGGACATTTCCCATCAAGTATCACAATAACCCCCTTAACCTTTCAGAATGCCGGCAAAAATTGTCAGCGGGATGGAAACATAACCAAGAAAAAGACCGAGAGCGACCAGAGTGCCGAATTTGACAAGAATCGGCTGGCTCTTGTCACAACTCCATCCCAAAGTCTGGAAGAAACTCTGAATTCCATGCGAAAGGTGCAGGAACAGGGTAACCATCGCACCGGCATAAATGAATGATACAAAGATATTCTTGAAGCCGGCGACAACCATTCCCAGCACATTGGGTACCATCTCATTGTGCAGAGGCACGAGATTCTTCAGAGCGGCGGTGTCCGGATATATCACCTGGAATGTGAAATGTGCCAGATGATACAGCAGGAAAAGGCCGAGAAGAGTTCCGGTCCAGATCATGTTTTCACTGGCAAAGGTTGCTTTCTGTGTAGACTTGACCGCGTACTGCTGGGGGCGTCCGCCACGGTTTTCAATGGTCAGCTGGATACCAAACCAGATGTGAACACAGACCATGGCCAGCAATGCCAGACGAAAACCGATGATTATCGGTAATGGCATACTGTGGAGGTGTTCGGCATAGGCGTTGATTCCGCCATTGAGCCACCCGAAGATGGAGCTGTTACCAAGCAGATGTACGACAGCGAACAGAACCATAGCCTGGCCTGTGATCGCCATCAGGATCTTTCTGCCGATGGATGACGAGGTGAGTTGCATAGCATTCCTTCCTTTTTAGATAGTGTTATTCATCACAATGTGAAATTTCTTTGAAACGACAGGAAATCTTGGGGGAGCAGTTCTTTTATACATCGGGGGGACCGCGCCAACAAAATCTGGAGACAACTTTCATTCGTAAACCTCCTTGAGAGTGTTATCTAGGATGCGTCGATCACAAGTTGGTGGCGCACTGATATCAATACTAGTTGATTCAACCGCGGTGATACTAAACATCGTTGTGACAAATTGCAACTATTTTGTGTATACAGTTCGTAATTAAAGCGGCACTATCCGTAATCCGGCACTCACAAATTGCATTTTCATACCCGTTCTGATACTAAAACGTCAGAGAATAAAACACCGGCGGTTTTCCAGGTTCGGGGTTTTGGAGATTTCATGAAATTCACGCTTCTTAAAAAAGATCCCGCCTGTTCAGCACGCCTCGGAATCATCACTACCGCACGCGGCGACATTCAAACCCCGATTTTTATGCCGGTTGCAACTCACGGTGCCATGAAGCCGCTTACTCCGGCGCAAATTAAAGAGACCGGTTCCCAGATTATCCTTTCAAATACATACCATCTCCATCTGCAGCCGGGAGAAGGTCTGGTAAAAAAAGCCGGCGGCCTGCACAAGTTTATGGCGTGGGACAAGCCGATCCTGACCGACTCCGGAGGATTTCAGGTATTTTCCCTCCCAAACAAGCGCATCACCGAAGATGGTGTATTCTTCAAACATGAGATCACCGGGGCAGAGATATATCTCGATCCGGGATCTGCGACCCGTATCCAGCAGGATCTTGGCGCCGATATCATCATGGCTTTCGATGAATGTATCCCCTACCCCTGTGACAGATCCTATGCAGAAAAATCAACCAGAAAGACCATTCGCTGGCTGAAAGAATGTCAGAATGCCATGATTGACAACGGCCAGGCCCTGTTCGGCATCGTTCAGGGGAGTGTGTACGAAGATCTGCGGGAAATGTGTGCGAAAGATATGTGCAAACTTGACCTGCCCGGCTACGCCATCGGTGGAGTCAGTGTCGGTGAAGGGCTTGAACTGCTGAAAAAAATTGTCGGGTTTACCACCCCGCACCTGCCCGAAGACAAGCCGCGCTATCTGATGGGTGTCGGACTGCCCGAAGATATACTCGAAAGTGTCGAGCGCGGAATCGACATGTTTGACTGCGTTATTCCGACCCGGTATGCCAGAAGCGCCACTCTTTTTACCCGTCGCGGCAGAATCCGGCTGACCAATAAAAACTACAAGCGTGATTTCTTCCCTGTTGATCCGAGCTGCAGCTGTTATACCTGCCAGAATTTCAGCAGGGCCTATCTTCATCATCTGTTCGTATCCAACGAAGTCCTTTCCGCCGTTCTGTCAGCTATCCACAATGTCCACTTTTATCTGGCAATGATGGCCGAGATCCGTCACGCAATCGGGGAGGGGCAGTTCACAGAGTATAAAGCAAAATTTCTGTCTGAGTATCAGCGGGGATAACAGCTGCGTAATGCACACTTCTGACCAGTCATTGTTCCAATGGAGAAGTTATGGCGGGGTATGAACAAACCTTTCTGGAACAGATCACAAACATTCAAGGGGTGGATTTTTCAACCTGGGCTGGTTGGGAAAAATTGATGGCTTGGACTCGAAGACAGTCGTGGTCAAGGGATTTTCTTGGAGATGATAAAATACCTGCCCGTTTTATGCATCCAACAACACTGGCTGATGAATTAACCAAATATCTTGGCGGATAGACTGATTTTATGTTTCGCAACAATCGCAAAACAGCCGGCTCTTCAACAGAGCCGGCTGTTTTTTTGTTATGTCACAACACATCAGGGTATTATTACGCGGCAATAATTCTTGACGTATGACCCTATCTGAATTATAAGTAACAGCCTTGGCGGAGTGGTGAAATGGTAGACACAGCAGACTCAAAATCTGCCGAGGGCAACCTCATGCCGGTTCGAGTCCGGCCTCCGCTACCAAAATTTAAAAAGGGCTCGCGGACAATTTCCGCGAACCCTTTTTTCCGTCTGAAAATACAAGTAGTGCCCGATCACCCAGTAATAATAAACCCCCTGACCCCTGCCCTTCCCCCGGCCTTGGCATCATACATTGCACTATCTGCAGCCTTGATCAGGCCGGCCCGGCTATCGGCATCATCCGGAAAGGTTGCAACGCCAAAACTTGCAGTCAACGCAATCGGAGTATCTTCATCAGAAACAAAGCGCGTCTCTTTCATAGCCTTCAACAGGTTGTCGGCCATCCTGACCGCCTGCTCTTTTCCGGTTTGGGGAAGAATTATCGCAAATTCATCCCCCCCATATCGGGCAGCCATGTCTGAAGAGCGAACATGCTTACCGACCAGCATGCCGAATTCTCCCAGCATCCGGCTTCCCACCAGATGACCGTAGGTGTCATTGATGCCCTTAAAATGGTCAAGATCGAGAAATATAAGTGAAAACGGCTCCCCATATCGACCGGAGCGTTTAACCTCACTTTCGATCAAATTTCCGAACTGCCGGGAATTATACAGGCCGGTCAGGTCGTCAGTAATCACCAGTTCATTAATACGTGTGAAGTTGCGGGCGTTTTCAATGGCGATGGCGGCAAAATCTGCAATCGCAGCAATAAGCAGGATATCGCTTTCATCAAAATCAAGCTCTTCAAAACTATTGATCAGTTCGATAACCCCGATAACCTGATCTTTTATTTTCATCGGGACACATACTATGGAACGGGTTTTAAACATCAACTGCTGGTCAAAATCCACTGCAAACCGGTCATCTTTGCTTACGTCCGGTATAAGGAGAGGTTCCCCGTACTCTGCAACCCACCCGGCAATACCCTTACCCCGCGCAAGGCGAACACCCTTTAACTGCTCTGAAACAGTAGAAACGGCAATTTCAAAAACCAGATCTCCAGACAAGCTGTCGACCAGAAGCAGCGACCAGGTTTTGGGCTTTATCAACCGCTCAACCTGCCTCATAATGGTTTCCAGAATGGCGCGAATATCAAGGCTGGAAGTCAATGCCTTACCAATTTCAATCATTGACGCCAATTCTTCATTACGCCGTTCCAGCAGCTTTGTTAAAGTTTCAGTCGGTTCAGTAGTCATCCCATGATCTCCATTCTGTCAATGCCGGATTGAATGAAATAAACTGCTACAGCTGATCAAGCATCACGGCAAGCATCTCGATTTGTAGCATGCCGGCACCCCGCTCCATGCCGTACCGGAGCGCGGGATAGGGCCTGAACCTCCAGCTCTCTCCCCACCTCTCGATCTATCTGCATGGAAGCAGTGCCCCATAATATAACCCGAGAGCACGGAGCCAATTATCTCAATTATAATGACGGTACCTTTCCATATACTTTCAAACACTCCATAAATACCAGATAACTCATCCAAAGAACAATAAAGACGTATAGAAAAAAAGATCTTTGTTCTCATGACTATCAACACTTGGAAATTGTTGCGTTTTATGAGCGATGTCCCCTCGCCAGTTCATCATTGCATGGACTGCGGCGCTTCGTAGTCTGGTACCGTTGTTAATATCAAATCAGAATTTTTGGACTTTTTACCCTTCATGTGATACACAATCAAGTCTTTATTTTTGAAGATTGATATGCCCCATCAGGAGATAAATTATGTATAAAGCACCCGCCACCGGAATTACCAGCCAGGACAGTTTCTACCTGGCGGAGCGGGAAAAACAGACCAATGACTAGACGAGCGCTTATTTGCGGAATTTCCGGGCAGGATGGGGCCTATCTTGCCCGACTGCTGTCAGACAAAGGCTATCAGGTCCACGGTACCGCCCGGGACGCCCAGATGGCCGGCTTCGGCAACCTTATCCAGCTTGGGATCAGGGAGCGGATTACCTGCCATTCCATGGCTCTCAACGATTTTCGCAGTGTCTTGCAGGTGTTGGCCAAGGTCCGGCCGGATGAAATTTACAACCTGGCCGGGCAGAGTTCGGTCGGACTTTCCTTTGATCAGCCGGTGGAAACACTTGAGAGCATCAGCATCGGTACCCTCAATCTGCTGGAGGCCATGCGCTTTATCGGGCAGCCGATGAGACTGTACAATGCCGGTTCCAGCGAGTGTTTCGGCAACACCGGCGGTGTGCCGGCCGACGAGGAGACCCCCTTTCGTCCCCGCAGCCCTTACGCCGTAGCCAAAGCGACCGCCTTCTGGGAAGTCGCCAACTATCGCGAGGCCTATCACCTCTTCGCCTGTACCGGCATCCTCTTCAACCACGAATCCCCGCTCAGGCCCGAACGTTTCGTCACCCAGAAGATCGTCAAGAGTGCCTGTCGCATCGCCGCCGGCAGCTGCGAAATGCTCCATCTGGGGAACATCTCCATCGCCCGCGACTGGGGCTGGGCGCCTGAATACGTCGAGGCCATGTGGCTGATGCTCCAGCAGGACCAGGCGGACGACTTCGTCATTGCCACCGGCGAAACCAACACCCTGGAAGATTTCGTGGCCGAAGCCTTCCGCTGCGCGGGACTCGAATGGCGGGAACATGTCATCAGCGATCCCTCCTTGTTACGTCCCACGGAAATCATGGTCAGCCGGGGCAATCCCGCCA
>JANNLB010000035.1:0-4650 GCA_031396605.1 Geobacter sp.
ATCTTTTTGTCACGTAACAGGGGGAAAAACACCCATGTCTCTTCAGCCGGATGTTTCATATGCCAACACGATCAACCTGGTTGTTCCGGGTAACTCCGCCACGAGCTATTTAATCAGCAGGTTAACCGGAGCGTTTCCGCCTCGAATGCCCTTGTTCCGATCACCATTGAACACAGCCAGCCAGGACCTCATCAAGGCCTGGATCGATAACGGTGCTCTGGATAATTAAAGAGTTAGACAAGGTTAGCGAGCTCTGATAAGCTCGATATTGCTGTTACCAAACAGCCGGCTGTCCGGTCGGCTGCATATTTGATTAAGGGGAATCCAATATTATGAGAAAAATCAGGTCCGTAGTTGCTGCTGTAGTTGCAACTGTAGCATTCTGCATGTCGCTTTCGGCAGCCGTGGCAAAGGACGAGGCGATCAAGATCGACACTGCATCCAAGGTAGTCAAGGACGATGCGGTTAAAATCAGCAACGCACCCAAGGTAGTCAAGAATGATGCGGTTAAAATCAGCAACGTATACAAGGTAGTCCGGGAGATCGCCGCTATCCCGAAAAAGAAGATCCCGCCGGTTCTTCTCACTGGCGCCAGTGCCATTGTCATAGTTCCGGGAGCTGCCAAGCGCGACTTCATGGTCAGCGGCGGGAGTGCCGGTGGCTTGCTGCTGGTGCACGATAAAGAGGGCACATGGAGCAGCCCCGTATTTATCACAATTTCCGGTGGAACCCTTGGATGGCAGGCCGTAGGGGACCCGATGGACATCATCCTGGTGTTCAAGAACAAGAAGAGCGTCGATGCCATCCTGAGCGGAAAGTTCACCATGGATGCCAAAATAGCAATAGAGCCGGGGCGGTTGGGGCTGAACATGAAGGGCGCGACCGCCAAGGAACTGAAGGCGGAGATTGCGTCCTATATCCGCAGCCACGGTATATTTTTTGAAGAGGCGCCAGTGGCGGGCGCCACCGTGCAGATTGACGCCGCCGCCAATGACGCCTTCTACGCCAAGCCGAAGGTCGACGCCGGGGATATCGTGTCCGGCAAGGTGCTTAAATCGACCGAGGATGTCAAGGCTCTACAGAAACTTCTGACCGACTATGCGGCCTTGAAATAACTCAAAATTCCGACAATCACGCACGACAACGCCCCGTCGGCAAGATGCCTGCGGGGCGTTGTAATAAATCGATAATTATTCAGAATGGTGCAAAATACGGTCATTTCGGCAGACGCAGACGTTTCAGCAGGGGCGGTCCCTTGCGGTCGCCCTTTGTTGGAAGCGCCAACAATCATGCAATTGCCATCAAAGGCGGGCACCCGCAAGGGGATGCCCCTACGCCTCAGGCCTCTGCAGAAGCATTTGCCGGAAAAAATCTTCCAATGACGCAACCCCTTCGGTATTGATCTGCCGTCCCTGCTGCACAAATCCTATCAGGAGCTGTGTTCCGCACTGAACCCGGTCATTCACAAGCGCCAGCGATTTTGAATTGATCGTGGAATACAACTTTCCGCGAGACTCTTCCGGGGTACGGAGTATCTCGTCAATCAACTCATCCGTATCAATTCGCCCGTTTTCCCGTGCCTGCATCAATTTCCCACTGGTATCAAGACGCTCGAACTCTTCGACAACATGCGGCCGATTGCAGCCGTTTTCCGTCATAAACGTGTCATTCACGTATATCAGCCATGCCTCACTTATTTCTTTTGCGTTCATAGTCGTACTCATGGGACATCCTCCTGATGATATTAGTTAATTTGAGTAGTTCGTATCTGCCGACAGTCCACAAAACTGTCATTCCCGAAGCGTTTCTGATCGGGAATCCGGTTGTAATTGCCTGAAAACCATATCCCCGATAGAAGAATTCGGGGATGACAAGCTTTTAGCGGCGATTAGAACGAATCAGGTTAGTTAATGGCAGGCGACATGGATAGTAATCGCCATGCAATCTGCGTTGCTACTTGGTCTCTTTTGCTGCAGCACCCGATTTGATCAGGTAGTGCGCCGTATAGATGAAATCATCCAGATAGTCATGGCGGCCGTCTCCGTTAAGGTCATGTTTCGGAACTTTGGCTCCACTATCTTTGAGAAATGCAGCAAAATCTGTCTGTTTCGCTGAAACTGCAGCAACTGATGGCACGACGGTCAGGGGAAACTCGATAACCGAGCCGCTGTTCGATATGGTAACGGTTGCTTTCAGGGAATTCACCTGGGGCAGAGCGTCCAGAATCCAGGTGCCGGAATCATTCTCCTTTTTCAGGGATACCAGCTTGGCGCCGGTGAGAGCGAAGTCGGTCGATGTGCCTTTGATTGCCGAAAGGTCGACAGTAATCCGGACAGTTGCCTTGCCGTCACTGATGGCTACGGCAGGGACCTGGCGTATGGATGGTGAAACTGCTTTTGTGAAGAGTTCGATCAGAATATCCGGTGTTTTTTCTCCCCGATAAGCCCGGAAGCGGTCGAGTACGCTGTTGTACAAGGTCTGTTTGACCGCAACAGGTTCAATCGTTTCCGCGCTCTTTTCCGCCGGAGGCTGTTTCAGCTGCCGAGGCGTGGTTTCTGCAGTTTCGGAAATTTCCGGAGGATGGGCCGTTTTTGGCTCACCAGGTTGTACCTCGCTCTTGGGCTGATTGTCATCCGGCAAGGTAACAGTTCCGAGACTCGCAGGAACACGGGGTGTCGTTGCCGCTGTAGCGGCCGGTGAGCCGGGAGGGGACTCAGGCTGGCTGAATGGAACTCCCGGAGTGGCGATAAAACCTGGGGACGCAGTTGAAGCGCCGGCTGCTCCAGGCGCTATACCGGCCGAGGCCGTCACGTTTCCCCCCTTGCTGTCGACCAGTTTGGCGGAGACGGAAGTTATGCCGCCGCTGCTGTTCTGTGTGGCAAAAGATACTGCTGCAATCGTCCCACTCCCTGAAAACGGGTCTGTCCGGATGATGGCGATCCTGATGGTACCGGGAACCTCGGTATTGGCCATCGTCAATGCGCCGGTGACAAGACTTCCCCAACTGACCGAAGGAGATGCCACTGCAGATGTATCATACCCTATGGTCAGTTCAATGCCGGACACTCCGTTCATGTTGTCACCCTGAACGGCAAATGAACCTCCTCCGGTGGAAGTGATAGTTACGGATGCCCCCAGGGCCAGCGTGGCGCTGCACACACAGAGTGCTACGACCATCAGGATGTATCTAAATTGGTGTCTCATGAAGCGCCTCTTTATTGCATTATTTTATAGTTGTTGCCAGACAAAAGGGCCTCGTCGAGTATCCTCGCGAGACCCTTATGTCCGTATTTACTACAAGCTGCACCGGCCGATTTACCCACGCCTCAAGGCAGAAAAGGCAGAGCAGGTTACACCGGATTCAATCCCACGACCATTCTGAGGATATTGAGTGAATCCCGGATGTCGAGTACGCTGTCCGGACCTAATGGCGGCAAAGGCGCCACATTGAAGCGGAACAGTTCGTTTGGAGTAGGCGACTTCAGCCCGACAATCGACTTTAACGAATCAAGGGCTTCCGATATATTGTAACTCCCCGGGCTAAAGCTCGCGATGCCCGAAACGAAGTTCGGGACGGTCTGGTTCTGGCTGTTCATGATCACCTGTCTGCTCGACGGCACAATGAATATGCCGGGTTTCGAGGGGGTGACTACATAGTTGCCGTTGATAATTCCGGCAAAGGTGTACTTGCCGTTCAAGTCGGTCAGCACTGTCTGAGGTTCGGAACCACCCAGAGTCAGCGAGGAGATCAGCATGCTGACATGCTCCGCCGGTGCGCCGAGCTGGTCGAAAACCTGGCCGGAAAACGTGAAGGCTAGTGGCGGTATCACTGCCCCGCCGATGTTGATGGGCACCAGGGTGGTCATCAACACCTCATCTTTGACAGAGTCCCCGGGAATCTGGCTTTTGTTGTTGATGAATTCGGCCTTGATTGTGCTGTTGACGATATCAGTCGACCTGATCAGGCAGTCGCAGCGGCGGGCGACGGCCATGTCGATGGGAACGTTGGCGAGCACCATGTATGACTCGTTGTGGCCATAAGGGGCGACGCCGAGGGCACGGCCGTCCCAGGCGATGATCACCACGTCGACCGGGAAGGTAACCCGCAGACAGTTGTAGGCGGCACAGATAATGCGAACCAGAATGGTCTGGCCGGTCTGGGCGTTGATGGAGATCTGCGTGCCGCTGATGCCGCTGTTAAGTGCCGCCGGAATTTCGAGATTGGCCGGGAGAGTGGCCGTCCCAAATTTGCTGCCTGGCAACGGTACGCCGGTGACGAACCAGTAGTCGGCATTGTAGTCGTTGAATGCGGCAAAACCGTTCGTCCCGGGATTGCGGGTAAACTCGTCGTTGATCCCCGGCATGGAGCCATGCTTGGGGAAGGTGGCAAAGGCACTGGGAGCCAGGTCGCTCCAGACGGAGTCCCGGTCGTCGAAGGCCAAGAGCGACTCCACGTCGAAGGGGACGGTCATGGCGTGCGGGTCTGTGGCAAACGATATCTGGGTATCAGCCGCGCCCGGCCCTGGGTCAGGTGTGTCCAGGGGGTTGCGGTTGAAGCCCGGGAACTGGGTGAACCTGGGAAGTCCGGTGAGCGGGTTGTCCAGGTTGCAGGCAACTCGGCGCTTGCCGTCGCGGCCACCGCCAATGGGA
>JANNLB010000027.1:0-23251 GCA_031396605.1 Geobacter sp.
GTACCTGAGCGCGCACGGTATCGTCTGCTACTCCTACGACCAGCGAGGTTTCGGCGGCGCGCCGGGACGGGGATTCTGGTCAGGTATCGAAGCATACACGAACGATCTCTCCGGTTTTGTACAGGAGATCCGCACACGTCACCCAGGCGTTCCGCTCTATGTAGTGGGAGAGAGCATGGGAGGGGCCGTGGCCATCGTTGCCATGACCGGGAGCAAACCACCGGATGTCGACGGTGTTATCCTTGTCGCTCCGGCGGTCTGGGGGCGGAAAACCATGCCCTGGTATCAAAGGTGGCTGCTTGCCGTCGCCGCACACGTATTCCCCTGGCTGGAACTGACCGGAAAAGGGATGAAGATATCACCCTCGGACAACATTGAGATGCTGCGATCTCTGGCGCGCGATCCCCTCGTCATCAAGACAACCCGCGCCGACACACTGTACGGACTCACCAATCTGATGGACGAAGCGTTGTCGCGGGCGGAAGAACTGCACGTACCCACCTTGGTACAGTATGGTGCCAATGACCAGGTTATTCCCAAAAAACCGCTGCTTCTTATGCTCGAAAAAATGCAGAAGGATACCCGCAGGGTTTTCTACGAACATGGCTATCATATGCTGCTGCGTGATACGCAGGGGGAAAAACCCCTGGCGGACATCGTCGCCTGGATAACCGATCATAACAATCCCCTCCCCTACGGCACGGATAAATGGAAATGATCCGGGCGTTAAAACCTGATACGAACGGGGCGGCTTACTGCTAACCGGACTATGCGTCGGCCGGTTCAGCATCAATTCAAGTATGTATCGTGAACATGGCGCGCCAGACAATATACGCCGCCCCTCCCCACAGTAACAGGCTGACAGGATGTTTGAGAGCCACCTTGATATCCTGCCACGATGGCGTACACGCCGCCGTACAGGCGTACAATACAACAACGATCAGATATTCCGGCAGCCACACAGGCCGGAAAGCCCATTGCGCCATCGCATAATAGCCGATCACCAGCCACCCAAGCGGAGCGAGCGCCGTCGGTGCAGCAGAAAGGACCGTCGGTACCGCGGTTACACTCCCGAGCACCCACCTGTTTCCTTCTCTTCTCGGCCAGACACTGAATGATGAAGGTCGCCCTCCGGTAAGAAGGGCGACCACAAAATGAGCCGCCTCATGCATGATGGTAAAGGGGAGGCAGTACAGGATCACTAAAAAAGATCCGGACGAAGAGAGTCGCCGGTGGATGGCTCCCATTACCACGGCGGCTGCCATAAAACCGATGATGAGCGGCGGGCTGTGCAACACGTTATTCAAAATCTCCACGTAAGAAATACAAGAGAAGGCAAGTCATTGAGTTGTCCTCTTGTTCATTATGATCTCTGGTTATTCCGTTTTAATCACCAATACCAATTCCAAATCAAAGCGCTATCTTCGTTGGCTCGTATTCGGCTCCTCAACGTACTATTTGTACGCCTCGTCGCCTCAATCCTCGCCGCCTTGATTTCATCTTTGATTTGAAATTGGAATAACTTGGGAGTTGCAACTTTGTACGTATTGCAAACAAGAGTTCGACTCTGCGCCTCAGTTGTTTGACAGTTGATAGACGCTGATTCCCCGCTTGCGGAGTGAGCTGACATAGGCCCTGTTCTGTTTGTCGATCAGGATGTCGTCGGGACCGATCAGATTACCCGGCTTGAATCCGCGATTGCCGAATTCCTTGATCAGGGCGAAGTTTGTGCTTTCAAAGATCATTACCACGCAGCGCAACTTATCCACCACAAGGATGTTACCATCCTCGTCGACGGCAATTCCGGTAACTACACCGAAGCGCCCGGGAGCGCTGCCTCGCTTGCCGAAGACCCGCAGTTTTCCTTCTGCGGAAATGAGATACACCCTGGCAGTGGCCGGGATGGTAAATAAAAACCCGCCGTCCCGATCAATGGCAAAGCCACCCAGCCCGCTCTCTTCACGTTCTTTCTCGCTCATGCCAAGCTCCTTGGCCAGATCGACTCCTTTGATGAATGCGCCCTGCTCATCGGTAATCACCATCTGCATGGCGGAAAAACTTATCTGATATAACTTGCCATCACGGAAGAAAACGCGGTTGGGGGAAAAATTGGCGAATCCCGAAGGAAGCCCGGACAGGTCAATTGTGCCGAGCGGTTCACCCCGAAAGTTGCAGCGGACAAGCCGCGTCAGAGGACCCTTGCTGGCCAGAATGGCGAGTTGGCCGTTACCGAGTACCGCCACATCCGAGACGATCCCGATAGTGGGATCATAGTCGAAACGATAGACCTCCATACCACTGGTGTTGAAAACAGATACCGCCTCACCGACCATGGCGTAGATCTCGTTTTTGACAAGATCCTGATTGATCCGGGCAGAGCTGAACGGTTTGGTGCCGGAGAAGTCGGACAGGGTATACAGGAAACTTGCCTTGTACTCCCCGGCTGACGACAAATGAGCTGTCAGAGACAGCGTAACAGCCATGAATATCAGTATCAGAAAGATGATTTTTTTCATGACCCGCCCTTTTCAGATATTTTTCAAGCAGCGATTAAATTCTCACGTCAGGTTAACATCCTGAAAATATACGCTTATACATCTAATGTACATGGTTTCAATCCCGTAATCCGGGTGATTGCGGTCAATCGGCAATTAATATAGTATACCTGAACTGATTGCCGTACTAACTTCTTCTCTACCATTGGAGGAAATCATGAAACTGCTTTCCATGTTGACATTATCGGTATGCATTGCCGGATTATCGACCGGTGCGGTTCTGGCGGATTACAACAACGGAATAAAGGCATACAGGAATAAAGACTATGGTCGTGCTATGAAAGAATTCAAGGCCTCCGACAGCAAGGATTCCAACTACAATCTGGGAGTCATGTATTTCAAGGGCGAGGGGGTCAAGGCCGACCGCCTTCAAGGTCTGGAACTTTTCAAAAAGGCCGCCGAGCAGGGGCAGATGAACGCGCAGTTCATTCTGGGCACCCTGTATGACAAAGGAGAGGACGTCCTTCAGGACAGGGCTGTGGCCGCCAGGTGGTATCGTAAGGCCGCTGAACAGGGACATGTACAGGCACAGTTTAACCTGGGATTGATGTACACTAACGGCGAAGGCGTGGAGAAGAACCGCAAGCAGGCGGTGCCTTTGCTGAAGAAGGCCGCCCGCCAGGGACATAAAGGCGCAGGGAAGTTGCTGGGTGTCATGGGTGAGGAAGTCCCCAGGGAGGCCAAGCCTAACGCCGCCAAAGACAAGGCAGCAAGCCCCGACTCATCCGGGGCATTGCCGTCAGGGCATCCCCGCTAGAGAGGGATAAAGCCTCATTTGGCGTCCATTCTCTTCAGCGCCTGCCTGGCGTCCACATAACCCTGTTTGGCGGACTTCTTGTACCACTTGATGGCCTCTTCCCTACTCTGCTCCACACCCAATCCACGTTCATAGAGGCGTCCCAGCCTGTACTGTGCCGCAGGATTTTCCTTGTCGGCAGCCTTGCGATACCATCGGACCGCCTCGGCATAATCAATCGCAACTCCCTGGCCCTTCTCGTAGACGACACCAATCATGTAAAGGGACTTGACATCTTCCTCCACAGCTTTGAACTCACGCAAGGCTGTCTTGTAATCGTTTTGCCGGTAAGCCTCCATGCCGTCAAAATAGGCTGCCTGCCCCGGACGGCAGAAAGAAGCCAGGCAGCAGACGCACAGAAAAAACGCAAAAAATGATGGTTTCATCTTTCAACCCCTTTGTCACTGTCTGACGTGTTTTTGGTACAGTTCCTTACCCAAGGTGCTTTCGATACTCAAACGCTTGTCACTTATGGTTGCGGTCAAGGTTTTTCTGCTCCCCATAAAGTCGACATTCAGAATGTAGCTGTTTTTCACCGCCTGCAGCCACGAAAAGACGAGCGGAGGATTTTGGCTGTTCGGGTACGTGAAGACCCCGGTGCCGTCCGGTTTGAATTCCACTATTTCAGGGACCTTGATATTCTCCCAGGCCCCGACGATCTCAGGGCCTGTTTTTGTGCAGCCGAGGGCAAGCATGATTGTCAGCAAGATAAAAGTTGACTTCAAAAAGAGCGATGATTTTTTTACGGATGATTCTGTCATTAGTTGGGTTCCTTTTCAGATAGCCATATTTATCTCAGTCCTTGGCGTGACACTTGCTGCACAAGCCTCGCTGATATAATGCGAATGAATCAACAGGCCGGTCATAATAGGCCTTCCGGGTTTCTGCAGACGTGCGTCCCTGGGCAATATGCGATGGGCTGCCGGCGTCGATGCCGGGGTATTTCCCATTGTGCGCAATCAACTCTGTTTTCGTATTCCACCTCGTTATGGCATCCCACCCGCTTGCATGCGCCCGGTGACAGGTCAGGCACATGATATTCTCTCCGGATTTCGGCCCATTCAGATCAGCGCCATTTCCACCGCTGCCGGCCATCTTTTTAAGTACCGAATAATCACTGGTCCCGACCTCAAAGGGCACAAGTGACGAATAGGATGTGGCTCTGGAACCGCCCATGTCGCCCGATACAACGTAAGAATTATACTGTTTTGCAAAAGTTGAATTTATACCGGCGGAATTGCCGGTAGGGTGTTTGTGAGGCGTGTGACAATTTTGACACCACTCCGACAGGTCTCTTCCGTAGGCAACACGTGTGTCGCCATGCTTTGATTCCATCCTGTTGTAGGTATCGGGTGCGACGGCAGCGGGAGGATCGGCTGTCAAGACTACAGAACCGCCTGTTATCCTGGGTGAATACCCTTTGCCGGCAAGCAGGCGATAGGTTCCGACGGCATGAGTCGCATCCGGGATGGGACTGCTCTTGTAGGAGCCTGATGCGATGATGGAAATGGCGCTGTTAGTGCTGATACTGCCATCGGAAAGCCTGCGGTAGCTGCCATGCGGGTCATGACAGCTGGTACAGGATAGTTTTTCGGCCGGATAACTCCCGCCAGGCGCCGCAACATTGCTGATATCCGGGACATATCCAAACTGGCCGGAAACAATGTTGTGCCCATGGCGGTCTCCCTGACTAAGCCCGTCTTTGATGGTGCCGGAGTCCCGTGTTGACCAGCGGAATGTTTTCCTCAGCCAGGCAAAATCTCCGCCCGGGGACATCTGCGCCGGAGGCATTCCTCCGATAATGTCTTCATTGTTGGTGGCCACGAAGTACCCCGACGGCTGTCTTTGCCCTTTTGGAGCGGTGTGGCAGATCAGGCAGGTCGAACTCGGATCCTGACCATTGAACATCCCCCGGTCCGTGTCCCGCGACTCCGCTCCGGTTGCGCCCGATGCCGTTGAACTGTTCTTGAACGCCCCGGACGAACCGGATTTCGAAATGTTATTTGTCCTGAAATGACAGCCATCACATGCTCCGACACCTCCATTGTGAAATCCGTTCGGGAACTGGTCGGCGCTCTGGCACGGAACGACCGGTAACATACAGCTTAGTGCAAGGATAATCGATGCGGTTTTGCTCATAGCATTCTTGCCTTGTCAGCAGATTTTGACAGATGCAGAACCAACCCCCCTCAATCCCCCCTGTCAGGGGTGATGTTTGAAAGGCTCTCCCCTGATAAGGGGAGCGGGGAGGGGTTAAAAATTTCCCTACTGAATCTTGAAGATCTGGATGCGGTTGTTGTTACGGTCCGCAATAACAAGGGTGCCGTTTTCCGTGATACACGCCTGGGTGGGGGAATTGAGCTGCCCCCCCTTCCATCCGAAGGAGAGATACCTTCCCTGGAACGAACCGTCCGGGCCCAGCAAAACCACGGCACTGTCGTTCTGATCCAGCAGATAGACCCGCCCCTGACTGTCAATGTCAATAGTGACCGCATAATTGAGATAGGATTGCAGGTCGGATGCAAATATCTGGAACGTCGAGGCATCCGGGGCAGCCTTGTAAACCCGGGCATTCTGGCTGTCCAGAACGAAGAGTGCACCCTTCTGGTCAACAGCCAGATCGGAGACAAACCCGTACTCCTTGGGCATGGGGACGTGGCGGATGTACTTGCCGCCAGGATCCAGGACCAGCACCCGCTCGCCCTGCATATCGAGGATATATGTGTTATCTTTAGCGTCAACGGCCATACTCCGCGGGACAACATCGACAGGGGGAGGCACGTTCTGGTAGTCCAGATAACCCACGAAGCTTCCATCAGCGGCCAGGCGGGCAATCTTGCGGGTCTTGCCGTCCAGAGCCAGGACTCTGTCCATTGCGCCGGCCTTCAGTCGCAGTGGATAGGAGACTTGGGCTACCTTGACCGCGACCCCGTTTTTCAGTTCATCGTTGGCCAGTGTATACCGGACGAACCGTCCGTTACCGGTATCGGCGACAAGGATCGCTGACTTGCCGCAGGCAACACCCTCCGGGTTTTTGAGGGGGATGTTGCCGGCATCCTGAGATGCTCCCCCCAAAGGTTTGAATTTTACCGAATCGGCGGCATGGGCAGAAAAAGTGCAGGCAACCGTCAGGAAACAGACAACTGATAATATGGTTCGCATCATGTGGATCACCTCTTTAACTGTTCGTGGCACTGGAGACACATCTCCGTGGTTGTCGGGTAATAGAGCATCTTCCTGAACTCCGTGCCGTGGGTACGGTGACAGCTTGCACACCCCACCGAAAGGTTCTTGTTGCGCGGATCGCGGATTTTCTCGCCGATCGGGTGCGTAGAGTGCTGCCCCCAGTCGTGGCAACTCGTACACAGATCGAAGTCGGCAGGTTTCCTGGTCAGGGAGAGGTTATTCGAAGAATGGGGGTCGTGGCATTCGGTACAGCGCCCTTCGACCACAGGTTCATGCCTGGAGACATTCTTTTGCAGGCGCTTCATGGTGTCGATGTGACATTCTCCGCACAACTGGGCCATCGGTTTCCGGAGCAGTCCCTTGTCCTCCGACGCATGAGGGTTGTGGCAGCCAAGGCACCCCTCCTTGCTCACCACGGGCCAATGAATACGGTTTTTGTCAAAAGTCTTGTTGTACATTTCGTTGTGGCAACCACGGCAGAGCGCCGGCCCATCCTTTTTGGTATTGAGCGGTGTCGGGGAGGTGGACTCCTCGTGGCACTGATTGCACATACGTTTGCTGACCGGCGAGTGTACATTTTTCAGGAGCAGCCCGCTGCTGTCCGAGCCGTGAGGATCATGACAACCGGTGCAGCGCGACGATGCGACCGGATAGCCCATGTGCTTCTTGATAAAGAGCGGCTTGTCGGTTTTGTGACAACTAACGCAAAGCTGCGTGATATCGTTCTTGAGCAGAAACGGCCCATTATCCGAGGAATGCGGCCGATGACAGATGAGGCAATCCTTTTCCACCGGAGCATGACGGTGCTTCACCTTGGCCAGTTTCCCCCCCAGAGCCTTGTGGCAGGTGAAACAGAGGAGTTTGCCCTCTTTGACCAGATTGTCCTTGCTGGCGGCGGAATGGGGGTCATGGCACTTCATGCACCCCCCCTCGGCTACCACCTTGTGGACGCTTTTAGCCGTTTTGGAAATCATCGGCGGGTGGCAGGCGGAACAGACCGAACCGGAATCCACGGCCAGCATCTTGCCATGGGCGGAACTATGCGCATTGTGGCAGCCTGTGCACTCGTTTTTCTTTAACGGGGTATGCTGATATTTCTGCGTCATCTTCTCCCTGAAGGAGTTATGGCACTTAAGGCAGAGGTTGCCTCGGGCGCCGGGTTTGAGCTTGAACTGCTCATCAGTGCCGGCTGCGAACAGACACTGCACACAGGCGATCAACAGTATCCCTGCCGTCAGAAACGAAAATATCCTTACTCTCATGTATCTTCTCCTGTTTTTTTAGGGCTACTGTTTGGCGACAATGTGGCACTCTTCGCATGAACGGGCCGCAAAGGGTGCATGAACCGAGCTTTTGAAGAACTTCGGATCCTTGGAGGCGTGAGGATCATGACAATTCATGCAGGTCATGACCGACGCCTCGATCGAAAGGTGTGCCTTGGCAAAAGGCGCCTTGGACGATTCGTGACACTGCTCGCACACGGCGGTCACCGGTGTGGCAAGAAGAGTTTTATTCGGCGCGTAATGCGGCTTATGGCAGTTGAGACAATCCTGCTGTGCCGGATTATGGGGTTTCTCCTTGCTGAGTTTTTCCTTGATATCCTTGTGACAGGCATAACAGAGATCATTCCCCTGGGCCAGCAACAGGTTCTTCAGCTTGGCCTTGTGCGGATTGTGGCATTTCGAGCATGCTCCATCGCTGAAGGGGGCATGTTTTGACATGGACTCCTTAAATCCCTTGTAGGGTTCATGGCATGCCCCACACACCAGGTTCTGAGGCTTTATCAGCATTCCGGCCACGTTGCTTCCGTGAGAATCATGGCAGGTCAGACATTTACCGGCCTTGAACGGTCCATGGTTCGAACCGCCCGACTCCGGTTTCATCGTCTCGGCGTGACAGCCGGCACAGAGTTTGGGGGGGGAGGACGTGAGCAGTTTCGGCTCGGAGGAACCGTGCCCTAGGTGGCAGGAGGTGCAGGCACCGGTCAAAACCGGTTTGTGCGTGAATGCTTTCAGAAATTTTGCTTCGGAGTCGGAGTGGCAGGAGAAGCAGAGCTTGTCACTCCGGTCTCTGGCCATGGCGGGATAATTAGACCCGTGGGGATTGTGGCAGGTCAGGCAATCACCACTCTTGAAGGGGGCATGGACCGACTTGTTTTTCAGGGCGTCCATTGACTTGGCATGACAGCTGGAACAGAAATCGGCGCCCTTCTTGTCGATCAGTCCCTTGAACTGCGACGCATGTGGCTTGTGGCATGAGAGGCACCCGGAACCGGAATTCATCGGCACATGCTTGAAGGCAACCAGCAGCTTTTTTTCCTTATGGCACTCGAAACAGAGCTTGTTACCATCCTTGGTGAGCAGTTTAGCGGATTCCGATGAGTGGGGATTGTGGCAGACCAGACACTCGCCATCTTTAAAGGGCGCATGTTCAACTGTGCCCCCGGCTTTCAGGGTCTTCGTCTCGTGGCACTGGAGGCAGAGAGCCGCACCCTTCTGGTTGATGGCGAATGGTTGCTGTGCGGTAGAAGCCGCGTGACACATGGAGCATTCCAGCGAGGCCACCGGGGCATGTACGCTGGATCTGAGGAGCTTGGCCCGGGTGGAACTGTGCGGGTTGTGGCAGGTCGAGCAGGACTTGGCTTCCACCGGATAATTTGCGTGGGCTTTTTTGAACGCGCTGCTCCCCTTGTCGTGACACCCCAGGCACAGGGCCGGCTCTGCTTTGGTCAGGAGGTACTTCTCGTTCGAGCTGTGCGCACTATGGCAGGCCTTGCAACCTTCCTTGAGCAGCACCTGATGCACGTTTTTTTTCTCGAAAAGTTCCTTCTTGTGACAGCCATAGCAGACCCCGTTTCCTTCAGACTTCAGCATAGCAGGTGCCTGCGAACCATGGGCATCATGACACTGGCTGCATTTACCTGCCTTGAGAGGGGTGTGGACATAGGGCCTGGCGAGGCCGATCTTGTCCTTGGCATGGCAGTCCAGACAGATCTGGTTGCCATCCTTTTTCAGGAGTAGTTTTGGCACCCGGCCGTGACGGATGTGACAGCTCTCGCACTTCTTCTCCCTGACGATCGTATGCAGGTATTTCATGGAGAAATATTTATCCGCAAACTTGGCGTGACAGTCCACGCATTCCTTGGAGGCGAATTTCTTTGGCGCGGCATGGATGTCAGTGACAACTCCGAACTGGATAGCGCTGCAAAGCAGCATAAGCCACGCCAAAACTCCGATTCGTATATTCCTTGGCATACTCATGTTATCTCCTATGGTGCAAAATCGGCATATATGGTCACGTCGGAAGAACTTCTAAGTTTGTCAGCCCAGGTTTCAACACCTTTATTCAACTTTTCGTAGAAGACGGCCTCCTTGATCACCTCTTCCACTTCTGCGTACGTCCTGGTTCGGGCAGGCTCCAGCTCCGCAACCGCAATGGCATACCCCTGCGAGCCGTCGATGAATACACGGTAATCGCCTTTGGCAGCCCCTGATACAGCTTTCTGCATCGGCTCCGGCAGATTCGGTTTCGCTATGGCATCGCCCTCGAAGAGAATTGAGAAGGCCTTGCTGATGCTCACCCGACCGTCGGCATTGGCCTTATACCACTTGAAGTCCATCCCCTGGCGCAGCTTTTCGACAGCCTCTTCGGCTTTCCGGGGGGTATCGAAGGCAATGGCGTCCAGTTTATAGAAATCCACCGTGGTATATTCCCCGGAATGATCCCTGTAGTAAGCCTGAAGTTCGTCGCCGGTTACGGTGATTTCCGGCCGGACAACCTTGGTGATGAAGGTGCCGAACAGCAGCGAGTTCGAATAGGACCGCACCCTGGCCAGATATTCGTCGGATTGGTCAATCCTGCGCACTCCGGCTTCCTTGTTGAAGACAATGGTACCCAGGAGCTGATTCAGGATAGCCTTCTTTTCCTTGTTGATCTTTTTTGCATCTGCGGCACGTTCAACTCCATGATAGAACTTCTCGGCAATGGCCACAGCCATGTCAGCCACGGTAACCGGTTTTTCCCCCTTGATGTCGGCGATTGCCCGTTTGTCCTTGAGGAAGGTCTCGAATTTGACTTTTTTATTCTCGAAGTCGATTTTGTCGAACAGCTTCGTCCGGGAAACATATTTCTTGATCAGCGCTGCCTGGAACGTCTCCAGTGCGTTAACACGCGCCTTGGCATCCAACTCCTGCCGGATCTGCTCCTTGACAGCCGTATTTTCCTTGCTGCGCGTTTCCTCAAGGCGGAAAAACAGATAGCCGTTCTCCAACGGCAGCGGTTTGCTGATCTCGCCTGCCTTCATCTTCTCCAGCACGACCAGCATGGGGGGAGCAATGACGTCACGCGTCAGGAAGACGTCCGACTTGCCACCTTCCTTGGCGCGGCCGGCCTTGATGGCTGCATCGTACAGGCCATCAAACTTCTTGCCCGCCTTCAAACCGGTTTCCACTGCCTTGACATCATCCAGTTTGTCAACAATCAGTGATTTCAGGCGCCATTCCGAGGTACGCACCTTGTAAACATTTTCCACCTCTTTTACATCTGCCTTGACGTCCCTTACCTGCTCTTTGAGGAGCGTTTCCCTGAGCAGCTTTCTGGAGTAGTCATCCACGGAGGTCTTGATCTCCTCCAGTTTGTCCAGCTCCATGCTGCGAGCTTCCTGGATGATTAAAAGGGAGTTGATCAGACGCTTGAGCAGTTCCGGGAAGTTTTTCCTCGGGGCGGCCTTCCCCTCGACCATTCCCTCATGGATTGTGCCGAGCGTCTTTTTGAAATCTTCCATGGTTATCGGTTCATCGTTCACCAGAGCCAGTGGAACCCTGGCAAAGAGTGCCGAAAAAACCGGCGCGTTCAGACGGATTGTGATTTCATCCGCCTTGGGCACCTTCCCGGTTTCCTCGGGCGCCGGTGGGCTCTGCAGCGCATGCGTAGCCGCCGCCGGAAATGATGTGGCCGGAGGAGCAGGCGTTTCGATTGACCCTGCGGCCAGAGCCGCTGCACAGACAATTCCGGTGATGGTGAGTGATGCCAGCATTTTCAGTTTCATTAATTACTCTCCTTGGTCGTGTGTTTGTTAGTCAAGTTGGTTAGTTACCGGCATTTTCAACAAGCTTCAGCACCAGAGCCCGGCACATTTTATCCGCCAGGGCTCCGGCTGTCGTTACGCGTCCATACTCAAAGAAATAGACCCCGTCATTACCCTGATTGTGACTGTAGGAACTCCACAGTATATTCTTGTTGTCACGATCAAACATCTGCATCGAAAAATCTATCCTGGGATAGGAGCCGTAACCGACCGTATCCAGATAGTCGAAGACCACGCCGTTCAGCAGCAGATCAACCCCCAGTGAGATGCCTACAAGATCGAGGCTGGGAATAGAAATGCCGTCATTCATGATGACGCGCATGTTTAAGAGTTTATCGCGGATCACCCCAAATTCAAGGATCTTGAAACTTCCGTCTGCCACCAGCTGTTTGGCAAGGTGCAAAACCTGCAGCTCGGCGGCATGTTTTCGCGTGCTGCGATTGAAAAAGGGGATGATGGCAACGGTGCGTTCTTGTTCAACTAGCAGGTCCCGTGAACTGTACCAACCAAGCGGATTATAACGCGATAAAAACAGCCCGCCATTGAATTTGTTCTGTGGGGACATGTCCTCGTAGATAGACGTTCCGTCCGGCTCTCCCCAGGTGTCTCGTGACCTTGAGCGCGGATATGACGGGTCGGTGAGCAGACGTTTTTCGGCTTTGATACCTTCCATCAGCTCTCTCAGGGTGAAGGGATCTTCCTCTCGCCTTGCCCTGGCCGAAACCCGTTGCTTGCGAACGGGCGGATCGGAAAAATAGCGTTTGAGCGACACCCCGATCAATCCCACCCCCTTGCCCCGGAGCACCTTCAAATCATCAATCAGCCCCAGTCCCAGGACGCCGGGAGCGTCATCTCCGGCAATGCCGACGCTGTCCATCCAGACAATCTCCGGCACACCTTTCAGGCTGACCATGCGGGAGATCAGCGAAAACTTTGGCGGAAAAGCTTCGCTGTACAGTTCAACAGTAGAGATCAGCACGGCGTCGGCGCCTGTCTCAGCGCTGAGTGCGGCAGCGGTTATTTCGTCAATACCTCCCAGATACCGTACCCGATGACTCTCGACAAAACTCTCAACTGCTGCCGGCTCGATTATTAGTACCCCGGCCCGCTTCAGTACTGCATTCAATTCGTCATTAAGCTCTTTGAGAGGAACAGGCGTACCGCTCAAATTTTCCATGGGGAATACGGCAATACGCATCCCCCCTTCAGGTGGCGCGGCCTCGGAAGCTGAAGGTGCGACGTCTGCCCCGGCGCTGCCGCACAGCAGGCAGCAGGCCAGGATGTACAAGGGCAGCCTATTCAAAAAGTTTGGAAATGAGATCATTGACTGCCTTCTCCGTAATATCGTTAAGCGGCCTGCCGCCACCTCCAAACAACCGGTCCATCAAGCCGATGCCGCCCTGCGTCGTGCTCGCAGACCAGACAACCCGGCCGGTCTGCCCCTCCACCAACTGCAGACTGAGGGAGATGACATCCGCGCTGGCTGTCCCGGAACGGACTTCGCCATATTCCCTGACTACCCCGTATATGACGGCATCCACCTTGACATTTTTGGCCAGTTTCATGACATCGTCCGCGGAAGGCGCTGACGGGCTGGCTATCCCGGCCGCTGCGACACCACGCGCAACCTCGCCTGACGGGATCACATACACAGCCCCTGATGCCATCAGCATCGTGTTGAATACGTCGCGCACCCGCTCACCCGCCAACAGATCCCTGGAAAGATTGGCAAGCGGCAGGACCGCCACTGACTTGATCGAACCAAAGTCCATGGTTGTATCCCGAAATACTTCACCTGATGTTGCGCAACCGCCAAATACTCCACAGCACAGAATAAGAAATGCTGCAAATGTCCATCTGTTAATTCTCCGCTGGTGCAATCCTCGCTTGGACATCATATCTCCCTTCCGTTGGAATGTAGCCGCGGCATGATTAAATACTCAGTCTCAGGGCAGTATTGAATATCTGGGTATCGGTCGTCCGGGTCGTCGTAGCAGCATTGGTAATCAGATATGAAACATCCAGGAACCACCCGGAACGGATGTTCCACCTCATGCTCTGTACTATTGTGCTGTCTTTGTTGCCGCTGTTGTCGATGTTTTCCCGATAAGACGTATTCAACAGCAGCGACCCGCCCCGAAAAGGAGCCCAGGAGCCGCCGATACTCTGGGCCGTCTGGGTTTTTCGACTTGTCTGGGAGTTGATGGTGTAAGAACCGAACAGATAGATGTTCGGCATCGGGTTGAAGGTAACTGACAGATCCCCGGTCTGCGTTGTGGAGAATGATTCCGGTTTGCTCGCAATGGCAGACCACGCCCGCGAATCGGATGCGCTCAGGTTGATGCCGAGGTTCTTGTGAGGCTGTATGTTGAGTCCGCTCGTGACGGTAAGGCTTTTCTGGTCAAAGCCGGTAGTGTCGGTGGACATACTCCCCCCCCCGGTAAGGCTGAGGCTGATACCCCGGTAGAGTTCAGCCGAGTTGGAAACGTTTGCGGAGTGTGTTTGTCTGGTAACGCCGGCATCCGTTTCTTGCCGGAAGCCGTAGTTGAGAGTTTGGGCGAGGGTTGGCAGCGGTTGTGCGGATAAGGAGATGCTGGCGCTGCTTGACGAGCGTGTACCGGCCACGGGATCGACCGCATCCTCCCGGGAAAGACGGGAGCTGGCGCTCATTTTCGAACTGAAGCGATGATTGAGACTGAGACCGTTAACAACGCTGCATCGATAGGTAAATGCCTGACTGTCGCTCTGGGAGTGATCCAGATTGAAACCGGCATCATAAAAGATCGCGGGTATGTTCAAAAGTCTGGCCTTGAGGTTCATGTTATACAAGCCGGATAATTGTGACGATGACTTGGACTGGCCCGCTTTCAGCGGGGTAGTGTCCTGCAGGTACATCTCGGGTCCGGCAAGGGTTATTTTCTGGATAAAGGCGTTGATAGTAACACTCTGGATCGATTCAATCTCTACCTTGATGATAGTGTTAGCGGGAACAGTCTCACCCAGTCTGATTTCAAAGCCGTCACTGGGCGTTCCGGTGAGCGGATTGCTCAATACCCCGAACGATACCGCCGCGGCAGGAAGTAACTTCCAGTTTGTGCCGTCAAAAGGTGAACTTTGATATGCCTTGACTCTTGAGGTTACGGCATTGTCCAGCCTGAAGGCATTTGAGATATCCGCGTAATCCTGAGGAGATATCACATGACCGTCGATGGCGCTGATTGTAACCGGCATCCTGATGATGTTGACGGCTGAAAAACCGGATTTGATACCCACATTGTTGCGGATTGGGGTAAACGCGGTGGAGCTGATTACGGTATCACTTACTGCCGATACGGGATTCAGGTTTAGTGCCCCCCCCAGAGTTGGAGTCGTTGCAGCATTATCGGTAAGTGCGGTGGTGGCAAAGAAGAGCTGGTTGATAGTCCTCTGGCTAAGCGGTACCAATCCATTGCCGGTGGTGTTGCTGCCGCCATTATTCCGGGTATTCGTATTCTGTGTGGCAATATTATAACTACTGCTGACCGCTATACGCTCCTTGAAGAACGTATCGCTGTACGCTGTACGCAGACTCTGATTAAGGCTCTGCGACTCAATACCGGCCAATCTGCTGTCCAGGATGGAATAGTTGGCCGAGTAACTCACGTCCATGGTCTCGTATGGTTTATAGCGGGAGCTCAGGGTGGTGGTGGCAGTAGTGCTGTCCTGAGCGGTACGGTGCTCGTCATAGTTGTTGAAGGTAGAATAGAGCAGATCCAGCGTGGGGAAATCTTCCGGTCTCCATCCAAAACGGGCGTTGTAGGAGTCAAAAAAAATTGTGGGTGATGCAAGTCCGTTGTTTTTTGACGTCTCCCGGCGCCTGTTGAAGCCGCCGCCACCGTTAAAAACACCGTTACTGTAGGAAAGGTCGCTGTTGGTATTGATCCGCGCTGCTGAAGCGGTAGAGGCCAGACTGTTGGTATCGATATCGGAGGCATTGGTTTCAAAACTCCCGACAACGGAAAAGCGGAGCGTCGGAAAAACGTTTTTATCCAGGGTCAGGCTGTAGCGCTGATTGATTGAGGATCTTTTTGTCATGGTTGTTCCGGTTGTATCCGTTGTATTTGAATCAAGCAGACTGTAGTTGTATTCCGCATAGCCGCTGATGCCCTCGGCAACAGCGACGACGGGGATAATCAGAAACAGGCAGGTCATGGTTGTAATGCCGGCCCGTCTCAAGGAAGGCGCTATTAACGTGGAAATATCCACGGCAACTGTTACCGTTCACCAAAGAAAACAACACTGTATGGTTCCGCACCGGTATCCAGCACTCCGCGTTCCTTTTTGGCAATCAGGTTGATAAGACGCAGCAACCTGGCTCGGGGATGAATGACCAGCAGGTTGTTTTCCTCGCCATCGATGGCCATATAACCAACCCCGCCATCGGCATCGAGAAAATCCGCAACCAGCAGCGTGAAGGGATCATAGATGTCAATGATGCCGCCGAAGCTGTTGCCGACATAGATCTGGTCGGTGAATGGATTGACCTTGACGGACCTGACACCCATACCGGCATTGATCCGCCTGGTTGCCGTCAGTCCGTCCAGTGCGATGACCAGGATATTCGGCGACAGATCGTGGTACACGAACAGCCGGTCGCCCTTGCGGCTTAGCTGTCCGTAAAGCGGTCCCGATTCCGTCGATAGCGTGCCGGTCACGGTACGCCTTGCCATGTCGATCACCGATATGCTGTTGGAAAGCCGGTTAAAAACGTAAGCCAGCCGGCCTGAACGATCCATCAGGACATATTCCGGTCCGTTTCCTACCGGGATGCGGGCCACCTCGAAACGCGACTGGAGGTCTATGACACTGGCCGTATTGGATCTGGTATTGGTGGTGACCGCCATCCTGCCGTCCGGCGTTATTGCAAGAAATTGGGGTGCATCACCGGGTGTCAGTCTGATCCGGTCAATGAAATCGTTTTCCTTGACATCGATCACACCAACCGCATCTTCACCTGTAAGGGCCACATATACCAGCAGGCGTAACTGGTCAAGGGCCATGCCTGCCGGACCCTGGCCGGTCTCGATCATCAAGCCGATGCGAGCGGAGCGACGGTCGAAAACGGTAATGGTGTTGTGCGCGTGATTGCTGAGGTAACCGGTCAGCTCCGGCAGCGGTGCCGGGGGTATCGTGGATGCGAAGGTGGGACGAAAAGTAATCCCGTCACCGATAGCATCACGGTATTTCAGCTCCATGGTCACGACGGTCGCCTTGCCGCTGCTGATCGCAAACAGGGCCTGGTTTTCATAGGGTTGTTCGGGTACCAGCAAACGGCCCTTGCCATCTTCACCGGTCAGGGTGGCGCTTTTTACCTTGATGGCGATTCCCTTGTAGCGTCCCGGCGGCAGAATTCCCTGGCTGAACAGGCGCTGACGACTAATGCCGGCCAGAGCGAAGTCCTTGAATTCCGGTATCAGTGGAACGGCAAGCCCATCCTCACGAATGGCTGACACCGTTTCGACGGTAAAATCCAAACGGCCGGCATCCTGCGGAAACGGTTCGCAGTAGAGAAACAGTTCGCCATCGTTGCCCAGAGGAAGTTTTCCCGCCTGGCGTACCTGCATGCAGCCGGCCCCCAGGCATATCATCACAAAGATCAGCACGATCCGTATCAGCACATTTGCTCCTTGCTATTTACCCTTCATCATTACTTGCTCCCGGTGGCGTGGCACTTGTAGCATAAGCGATTCTGCTCACTGGCAAAGATGGATACCGGAATATCGTAATAGGCCTTCTGAGCCTCAAGCGCACTCCTGCCCTGTCCAAAGGGTTGAAAGGGGTCACTAACCTGGGAATATGAGCCATTGTGCACGATTTTGGCGGCCTTGTTGTTCCAGCGCAGGCTTTTGTCCCAGCCGCTGGCGTGCGCCCGGTGACAGGAGAGGCACATCACCGCCGGAGAGTCGCTTGTGGTCGCTGGTCCCATTGTGGGAGTAGTGGTCACGATCGACTTGAGGGTGGCGTAATTGGCACTGCCGACCTCGAAGGGCGCCAGCGACAGGTATGCATTCGCCTCAACACCGGTCAGGTCGCCGTCTTTGACATATTTATCGTAGTATGTACTGATATCGCTTCTTCTTAATTGACCGGCACCGCTGCCGGACGGGTGTTTGAGCTGGGTCGGGCTGGAGTCGTTGTGGATGTTGGCGTGGCAGTTGCGGCACCATTCCGACATGCCCGCTCCATATGCCACCCTGGTCTGGGTCACGGATTCGGAACGGTTGTAGGTGTCGGGCGCAATAGCCGCCGGCGGATTGTAGTTGAAGGCAAAACCGGTGCTTAGGGATTTGGGTTTGTAACCGGCGCCGCCAAGGAGACGGTAGACGCCCACCGAGTTAAGGAAGTCAGGTTCGGGGCTGCCGGCCAGTGAACCGGAGGCTTTTGTAGGGGCACCGCCGGGACCGATACTGCCATCTCCCCTGCGCCGGAATTTGCCATGCGGATCGTGGCAGCTGGTGCATCCCAGATACGCTGCCGGATAACTCCCTCCGGGTGATGTGATCTTGTATGCATCGGCAAAATAACCGTAATCCCGGGCGATGATATTATGGCCGTGGATGTCGCCGGGGCTGGTCTCGGTGGCCGCTCCCAGGCTCGGTATCCAGGTGTAGTTTTTTTTCATCCAGCCGAAATCACCGCCCGGCGACATCTGGCGGGGTGGCGTGCCGGCCGGCATGTCGGTATCCGCCGTGCTGACATGAAAGGCGATCGGACCAACGTCGCCGGCCTGCTGGTGGCAGTTCAGGCAGACTGAACTCTGGTCGCTCCCCTTGAGCAGATAAGAGCTGGTCACTCCGGCTGCGCTGGTCTGTGATATTGACATGCCTTCGTAGAAATTGTGCATGGTGTGGCATCCTTCGCATTCACCGACGCCGCCGTCGTGAAACGCATAAACGCCACCGTTGCTGACGGCCATCACAGATGCTGCCAGCAGGCTTGTCATAACTAATATGAGGGACGGACGGCGCATTGTGATTCCCATCGTTTCTCTCTGACAGTGCAACTTTGGCTCTACCCTTGATTATAATTGCTTATTACCCTGAGTGTCCGCTTGCTGCAGGCTCCAAAGTTTAACAATTATTTTTTGCATTGCGCTCCAACCGCCGTATATCAAAACGCCAATAAGGCTGGCGCACCTAATGGTGCGTCAGCCCTATACTTTGTCCATCATATACTTATCTATTCAAATTTACCTTCATATTAGTCTTTGGCGTGGCACTTGTTGCAAAGGTCACGTGCGTAGGGGCCGAAGGCGGTTGCAGGACGACCGTAGTATGCGGCGGTCTGCTCGGCGACATTCTTGCCGTGGTTAATCTTCCCTTCCGTAGTGCTGGCGTCATACTGGGCAACACCGGCGATGTCGGCGATGGTCATGAATTCGTTGACCAGGTTGTAGCGTGTCATGCTCTCGAAGCCGGAAGCGTGGGCTCGGTGGCAGGAGAGGCAGGAGACGTTGCTGGTGGTGTTGGCGGACTGATCTAGGGTATTGGTGTTGATGGCCAGCGGCTTCAGCACGGTGTAGTCAGCGGTGCCTAGTTCAAAGGGAACCAGGGAGCTGTAAGCCTTGGTCGGATCGGTGTTGGTCATGACGCCGGAAGTCACGTAACTGTTGTAATTGGCGGCAATCGGAGCGGTCAGTTTGGCCGCGTTACCAGCAGGGTGAACCAGGCCACTCATGCCGGAGGTGTAGCTGTTCTCAAGCATTTGGGTGTGGCAGTTGGCGCAGTACTCGGACATGCCCTTGCCGTAGGCAACGTGGGTCTGCTCGGTCGTTTCAAGACGGTTGTATGTGGAAGGAGAAACCGCATCAGGAGCCTGATTGGCGAACGAATATGATCCGGTCAGTGATTTGGGCTGGTAGCCAACGCCGCCCAGGATGCGATAGACGCCAACGGCTGATACACCGGCGGTCGGTGCGAGACTACTCTGGTAGGAACCGGAATTGAAGATCGGCAGGCCGGTGGTAGCCTGGGTACCGTCAGCAAGACGACGGTATTTACCGTGGGGATCATGGCAGCTGGAGCAGGCCAGGCCGGCAGCCGGATAGGATCCACCGGGAGCGGCGGTCAGGGTTTTATCAGCGGTGTAGCCGAAGTCGGCAGCCACGATGTTGTGGCCGTGGCGATCGCCGTCTTCGGTGGTGGCGGCGCCGCGGACCAGGAAGGCATAGGTTTTCTTCAGCCAGGCAAAGTCGCCGCCGGGGGTTGCTTCAACCGGAGCCAGACCGGGGCCCAGCTTGGATGAGTCGGTGGAGATGTGGTAGCTGGTGGGAGCGGTGTCTGCCGAGTTGTGGCAGTTCAGGCAGGCGCCGGACGCGTCGTTGGCCTTGAGGAGAAACGGGCCGGACTGGTACTGGGGCAGACCGGTGGCATTAGCCGCGCCATCCAGCGAGTTGTGCATCGTGTGACACCCTTCACACTCGGCGACGCCACCCGAGTGGAACGCGAAGGCCGGTGCGCTGATCAGAAGCGCGGATGCGACTGTGAGTACTACGCTAATGCTCTTTCTCATTTTGTTTTCTCCTTTTGGCGATTTCCTCTTATACAGAGGATGTGTTGTTGGCTTTCTCCAAACTTACCGACGACTTTGTTCCGATCTGATTCAGATGCCGTGCCTCCCTTCCTGATATTCGTAATCCTTGTGAACACACTATTCCTTTGATTCTTACAAGAGCGTTACGACAGGATTACATTTTGGTAAGGTACGGATGTGATAGTGGTGGGATATGCAGGAGAGATTCTGTCTGGCAGGTTACAAAGATAATGCTCAAAATCCCCATTTTTAAAGGGGGATTTTGTTGAATTGACGATACTTTCTTACAAAGGCAGGGGATCAGGATGCTATATTGAGCGGTTCGGGCGGGGAGTGCGGGGGAAAGCGCAAGATTACAGTGGTTCCCTGACCTGGCACGCTCTGTATGGTGACCGTTCCGTTGTGCAGGTCCATGATGAATTTGACGATCGAAAGTCCCAGTCCGGAGCCTTGGGGGTTGCTGGCACGACTGCTCATGACACGGTAAAACCGGTCGAAGATATTTTTAAGGTCCTCTTCCGGGATGCCACGACCGGTATCACTCACCACAACATCGAGGGAATTGGCCCCGGTCTTCCTGACGGAAATATCTATTTTTACGCCTGGAGACGAATAATAAAGAGCGTTTGATACCAGATTGCTCATGACCCGGCGGAAAAGAATCGGGTCTCCTTGCATTAGACCGCTGCCGTTCCGGGTAATTTGAGCCTGCTTTTCCTCGGCCAGCGCCTCATAAAAACTGCATACCCTTGTGATTTCATCCATTGGATCGAACAATGAACTCTCGATCCGAGTTGCTGGATGTTCCGAACGCGCCAGAAAAAGAAGTGCATCTATCATGCGTGCGAGACGCATATGCTCTTCGAGCCCCGATTCGAGTACTTTACGGTATTCCTCCGCTGTTCGCTCCTGAGAGAGGGCAACTTCAGCTTCCCCCATCAGATTGTTGATGGGGGTGCGCAATTCATGCGCCAGATCGTATGTATACTGGGAGATCTGCGTAAACGAATCTTTCAGCCTGTTCAGCATGTCGTTAAAGGCAATTGCCGGGGCGCGCAGTTCAACGGGCCAACGCAATGGATCCTTGGCCCTCATGCCGATCTTGTCGATGGTAATGCGCTTGGCGAGTCCGGCCAGTTCGTTAAGCGGCAGAAGCACCCTTCGTGCAACCACGATACTGAAGAGAACAGCACCTATTATTCCGAGTATGATGATCGCGATCATTCGCTGCTGGTTAGTCTGAATGAGACCATTTTCCGCGCTGATGTCGATTGCTATCTGGATGGCAAGGCGCTCGGAAGGATTAACCGTGTCAGTCCAGTACGTCTTCAAAAGATATGACCGGCCATTTTTTCCCCGATGAAAAATGGTTTTTTCCGTCCGTCCCTGATTTTGTACCACTTTTTCCGATTCACATGAGCCGGGAAAGCTATTGGAGGGTATGAACTCATCCATACTCCGGGTTTCCACGAGAGTACGACACTGCGTGTCCAGAATGCGGACATAGTATTCAGGGAATGTGACGTAGGCCCCTTCCGATTCGATATTGTGCCTGATGACTTCGATAAAATCAGGACGGGTTTCGATAATGGCCCTGAATACACGAATCCGATCATTAATATAATCGTTCTCGGCTTTTAACAGGGTATCGCGGATGGTCCAGTTAAGGAAGCCCGCGGTAATGGCAAGCATGGCAAAGGCGGAGAGTGTATAAGAGATCACCAGTCGCCGGGTAATTGACCACCGCCAGGTATTACCGGCACTATCCTGACCGGAATGTTCAGTTTTGTTAGAGGGCATCGTTGAAACCTTTCCTTGCCTTCGTCACCATTAGAGACTTTTTTGATCATTACAAATCGCCACGGTGCCGCTACATTATTGCAAGCATGGTCATTGGCTGTTTAACTGGTGGAATTCGCCGGGAAATCGTAAAACTACCGTGGTGCCCTGACCGGGAACGCTCCGTATCGTGACAGTGCCGTTGTGGATATCCATGATGGATTTGACAATGGAAAGCCCCAGTCCCGAACCTTGAGGATTGTCGATATTGCTGGTTTCGACGCGGAAAAAGCGGTCGAAGATATGACCCAGGTCTTTTTCGGCGATGCCGTAACCGGTATCGCTGACGATTAATTCAAGGTAATTGTCTTCTGCCTGCCTGACGGTAATGTCTATATTTACTCCGGGAGCGGAATAGTAGAGCGCATTTGAAACCAGATTGCTGACGGCTCTGCGGACGAAGATCCGGTCTCCGCTCAACAGTCCGTTTCCATGGCAGGAAAGTTGAGCATTTTTATCCGCGGCCAGAGCCTCATAAAAACTGTACACCTTCTCGATCTCTTCTATTGGAGTGAATTGTGAGCGTTCGAGGGCGGTAGCCTGATTTTCAGCCCGTGACAGGAAAAAGATTGCTTCAATCAGGCGCGATAGCCTCATATGCTCTTCGAGGCTCGATTCGAGAACCTTGCGATACTCATCAGTGGTTCTTTTCTGGGAGAGAGCAACTTCAGCCTCGCCCATCAGGTTGTTGATAGGCGTCCGCAGTGCATGAGCCAGGTTGGAAGCAGTGTGAAACAGGCGGGCGAACGAATCTTCCAGACGGCCCAACATGTCGTTGAAGGCAATTGCCAGAGACTGCAGTTCCACCGGCCAACGCTGGGGATCGGTGTCCCTCATGCTGATCTTGTCCATGGTTATATGCTTGGCGGTTTCGGCCAATTCATTGATCGGCCTGAGAACACGGCGGGCAACAAAGACGCTGAAGAGAACCGCAAAGACTATACCGAACATTATGATCGCGATCATGCGCCGCTGGTTAGTCTGGATGATACCTTCCTGTGCGGTGATATCGATTGCTATCTGGATTGCAACACGTTGTGAAGGTTGAACCGTTTCGGTCCAGTACGATTCCAGAAGGTATGACCTGTCATTTTTGCCCCGGTAAACAATGTGTTTGGCCGAAACCGCCAAGCATATAACCATGGACAAGATCAGCATGAGGGACACCGATCCCCAGCGTTGGCCGGTGGAACTGCAGTCTCTGGCAATTGCCTTCAA
>JANNLB010000055.1:0-22256 GCA_031396605.1 Geobacter sp.
GAAGCATCGAGCGGTATCCAGGTTGGGATGCTCTGGTCTCTCATCGTGCCACGATAGGTTCCATACGGAATATTCGCCTCAACCCATGCGTGCTCCATCTGAGCCTTTGTGATCTTACCTCCGGATATGCCTCCTTTGATCGGCACCCCCCCGCTGGCAAAGAAGGTCAAGGCCGCTTGTGGATCGGTAAAACCGCCAGCCCAATTCATTACTTTGTCGATGGGAAGCTCAATGGTGCCGGTAACATAACGGGCATGGATACCCGAGGCGCGCAAGAGGGCGATCAGGAGTGAGGCGGTGTCAAAGGCGTTCCCCTGTTTGGTGAGCATGGTCATCTGGGCACCCTGGATGCTGCCCCACGTCGGGACGAATTCGATGTTGTTGCGTACGAATTCGTATATCCGAACCGGATTGTTCCCCAGCTCCAACGCCTTGGCCCTGATTTCCGGCGTAAGCTGAACATCAACCGTTTCCGCCAGATCATCGGCGGTGAGCAGCCCGGCAACGGAGCCGCTGGCGGCAACCTGAATCCGCTTGGCACTCTTCCAGGCATGCTTGTCTTTCTTGAGATCCCGGTCGAATTCTTCTTTCTTCATGCGCGGCTCGCGCTTGATTGCCTTGGGCTGGCGATGGGGAAGGTTGTTGGGGTCGAGCGGCTGGTGCCGGGAGGGGGCCTTTACCCGCTTCAGGTGTTTGCTGACCTTCTCTATTTCTACCTCCGCCTCTTTCCTGTCCTTGGCCTTCTCAACCCGCTCGATGTTCCCCTTCAGCTCGGCCAGGTTGTCGTCGTAATGTTTGACGAACTTGCGATGCCGCTCCAGTATCTCGGCGGGCAGCTTGGCGTCTTTAAGCTTCTTCTCCGTCTCGGCGAACTGCTTGCGGATATCGATATCAAGCGTGTCCATCTCGGCCTTGCCGGCCTTCAGTCGCTGCCGTTTCTTGACAACATCTGCCTTTGGATCTGCAAGGGTATCTTCCAGATCACCGGTAAGCTTGGCGAAACGCTCTTCCGGCCCCTCGGCCTGCTTCTTCGCAGCTTCCTGAGCCTTCCCCTTCTTCGTCGCATCAACCGCCGCATGGGCAATGCTGAATACGCCCCCGGACGTCCAGGTGAAAAAGAACATTACAATTGCTGCGATTATCCTTGAGTGTGTGCGAAACATGTATCCCTCCAAAATATATATCTTCATTAAAATTGGAACTGAACAATTAATGTGCGCCAAACTACTTCAAAAACAAGATCTGTGTCAACTAAACAAAATTATGTTTTAATCTCAGCGGTTCCAATTCCCCGCTGCTTACGGCGGGGTGATTCATTAATTCGAATACATACAAAGTAATGGTTTGAAATCTGTTTTAAGGCCTTGGCACCTTGCGGTTACGTCGCGTTATGGTATTCTGAATGCATGACGACATCCGCAATAACACCCGAAATTCTGAAATCTCTCCTCAGTCCCTCCGCATACCCGGTCCGGACCCGAACGGTTGAGTTGATTCAAACGCATGTGTCCTGGCTGTTCCTTACCGATACACACGTTTTCAAACTTAAAAAACCGGTTAATTTTGGCTTTCTCGATTTTTCAACCCTCGAACTCCGTCGTTTCTACTGTTATGAGGAACTTCGTCTCAATCAGCGCCTCTGTCCGGATATTTATGAAAAGGTTATAGCCCTTTGTAAAACGGCTGACGGCGAAGCGTTTTTTGGTGATGGGGAGGCGATTGAGTACGCTGTCATGATGAAGCGGCTCCCTGCCGACAGGATGCTTGACCGACTCGTTGACGGGGGAAGAATTTTGGATGAAGAAATCCGGTCTGTTGCGCTCGAAATCAGCACATTCCATTCTAACGCCCCCACTTCGTCATATATATCAAAATTCGGTTCACTGGAACAGATCCGGTGTAACTGGGAAGAAAATTTTGAACAGACTCTTCAATTCCAGACCTCAACTCTCCCGACGTCGGTTAGAAATATCATCCGAACTTATGTAGAGACTTTTACCGATTTACAGCGCATTCTTTTTACTGAACGGGTCGAGAAGGGCTTTATTCGTGAATGCGACGGTGATATACACCTCGGAAATATCTGCCTGCTGAATACGAAAGCGTATATCTTTGACTGCATTGAATTTAACGAACGCTTTCGTTTTTCTGACACGGCCGCCGATATCGCTTTTTTGCTTATGGATCTTGATTTCCACCTGCGCCCCGATCTGGCGGATGCGGCACTTTCCACCTACATCACGGCATCCGGCGACGCGAACCTTACGAAGCTGATCACTTTTTACAAGATTTATCGCGCCTTCGTACGCGGTAAAGTTGATAGTCTGCAGCTTTTTGACGCCGGCATCGAACAGAAGGATCGTGCTGCCGCTGAAAAACGCGCCATTCGCTACTTCCGGTTGGCGCAGGGCTATTGCCTGAGATACCGTCTCACCCCTACCCTGTTTATCACCTGTGGAACAATGGGATGCGGAAAGAGCACCCTGGCAGGTCAACTCGCCTTTGAACTCGGCCTTTCGCTTTTCAATTCCGACATCACCCGCAAACGGCTGGCCGGACTGACGCCGGAAACATCGGTTCAGGTTTCATTTGGTGAAGGGCTGTATTCGCAAGTAATGACCCACGGCACTTACCGTCAACTGGAGCAATTGGCCGACACTGTACTTGCCTCAGGACATTCAGTGGTGATTGATGCCGGGTTCGGATCCGTTGCAGAGCGGGCCGCGTTTGCCCGACTGGCAGCTTTTCATCATGCCGGGTTTGTCATTCTGTACATTCAGTGTGATTCCGATGAGCAGAAACGAAGATTACGAGAGAGAGTTAGCGGTGATGTCTCAGTTTCCGATGGAAGAGTTGAACTGCTGGATCAGCAAGAAAGCCTGTTTGACCCACCAGACTCTTTGGAGGGGCGAATAGAATTCATTTCCTCAATCGCTGTATCCGATCAAGCGTTAAACTCTGTCTACAGCAGGCTGCTCCGGTAAACAGGATAGCTGATAACGAAGTTACTACACAGGTGTTGCTTTTATTCCCCAATGTGCCAGTTCATTCAGTACATTGGATACGAGTGTATCAAGCTGCGCTTCAACTTCATAGGTCAGTCCGATCTCCATCTCTATTGACCCGGGCTGCACCCCGATCAGCACCATCTCTTTCGGTGAATGCCCCATCAACTCGGATACCGCCAAAAGATCTTTAAGTCCCATTTGATGCGGTGATATCTTGGTCTCAAGTGCAATCGGCAACTCCTGTCCGTACAACCGGACACAGGTTCCTGCCTTTTTACCGGTTTCAACGGCATCAATCATTATGAGGTTGGTAATATTTTCAAGCTTTGGAAGCAAGTCCAGGCCCAGGGTACCGCCATCCATGACTTCAACGTTATCAGCGAACCGGTATTCATGCTGAAGCCGCTGTGCAACCATAACGCCGACACCATCATCACTCATAACAAGATTACCGATACCGAGAACCAGAACTGATATTTGCGGCGCCACTTCCGTCATGAATTAATCCTTATCTGATTTCAGAGGGGGTGATAATCGGATAATGGCTATCAATAGCACACTGATGCGCCATGATAGCCATTATTGCAGGAGTAATTCCAATTTCAAATCAAAGATGAAATCAAGGCGGAGAGGATTGAGGCGACGAAGGCGTACAGACAGCACGTTGAGGAGCCGAAGACGAGCCAACGAAGATAGCGCTTTGATTTGGAAATGGAGTGAGCTATTCCCGGACGAATATATCAATATCCGACTCATGAACCATACCCATCAAACGGGCATATTCCGATTCAATGAGCTGATAATGTTGATGAGTTTCTTTGGCATTCAACTCAAAGACCGCTTTGATCTCCGGATCGTCTATTTTTGATGCTGTTACCCGCAACGTCTCTTCCAGATTCTTTTCCTTCTCCATAGCAAGTTCCATGGCTTTCTGTTCGGTGAAGTCTTCTGAGATTGATCGCGAAATTGTGACAATCCAGCTTGACTCATTGTCATCCATCGAATCCAGAAAGACATCCAGCGAGGGAATATCCGTTCCCTGATAAATGTTATAAAATTGAGCGGCATGCTCCCGCTCCTCTTTTGCAAGCAGCTCGAAAGTGCGCTTTGCATCCGGATTGGTCATCTTCCGAGAACCAAACTGATAAAAATTCATCGCATTCTTTTCGGTCTGGATGGAGCGTTTAATAGCCTCTTGAATATTTATGCTCATAATGTACATCCTTTCTTTTCTTAGTGAAGTTGGTCAAATGATACCTGCTGAGTCCTGTTTGTCAATAGTCATTATCAGTACATATTTGGAGGCAAACAAAGTGGAATCCGGTTGTTTCAAGTTGTTACTGAGTCTTGAACTGCTCCATCTCTTCTTGCAACACAGTAATTTGTCGCAAAAGTTTTAACAGAATTTCATCCATGACAAGGGTTGAAGTAACCTGCACATTGGTTGTCTCTTCAAATTCATCGAGAGAGCTACTTATCTGCTGGGAACTGTCCGCTTGAAGAATGGATGCCTCGCAGATTTTTACAACCATGGTATTGATTTCTTCACTGGAGCCAACAACCTGTGCAGCTGAATTCTGGTGATTGTTGATGGATTGCATTACTTCCACGGTGAGGTTTCTCATGCGTTCCACCGCCGAAGTAATCAGCTCGCTGCCATGACTTTGTTCCTGGGTGGCATGGGCAATCTGTTCAACCATTTCGGCAACACGATCCATGGCCTGCTGCATTCCGACACTCGCCTGCGCCTGGCTGAGCGCCGTCTTGTTAATCTCGACCATATGACTGCTGGCAGCCTGAATACCATCAACGATTTTTCGAAGGGCGCTGCCGGACCTTTGAGACAGTTCACTCCCTTCGGAAATTCGCTTTTCTGAATGTGTGATGGCCTTTACTGCCAGTTCCATCTCTACCCTGACACCCAATATGATCTCGGATATCTCTCTGGTGTGATTTCCTGTCCGCTTTGCCAGATTCTTTATTTCATGAGCGACAACTGAAAAACTTTTGCCGCGATCGCCGGCCTGTGCGGCAATTATCGATGCGTTGAGGGCAAGAAGGTTGGTCTGTTCAGCGACCTCGTCAATCACCGAAAGAATTTTGCCTATTTTTGCCACCCTTTTGGACAGGTTCTCTATGGCGTTAAATGTGACTGTTGAAGACAATTTTATTTCATTGATGCCCGATATCGTAGCATCTACAGCCCTCCATCCATCCTCGGCATCATTTCGAACCGTTTCGGCTATGCGTGAAGTATCGGCTGTCTGGGCAACAATCTGTTTGATGGCGTTGTCCATTTCGTTGACGAGTGCTGCGGTTCTGTTTGTATCAATGGCAAGAATAGTCGAATTTTCCTTGATTTGACGCACAGTCGACGTCATTTCAGTGATTGAAGAACTTACCTCTTCCACAGAAATAACGAGATATTCTATGCATCGAGTCGTTGATTGAAGGCTCAGCGACAAATCCGACATGGCAGTGGAGTTATCAGAGGATAGTCTGGACAGAGTGACAACGGGAGTTGATATGTTCATGATGGAGCTGTTAATCTCCCGAATAGCCGAAGATGTCCGCGAGAGGCACTCCGCTTGAACTGTGGCCGATGAGACCCCTTTTTCAGAGAGTTGTCCAATAGTGAGCGAAATGTTCTTTAATTCCTGGAGGGAGAGATAAACTTTGGTGATCGCACCGGAAAGTCTTTCCATCATGGAATTGAAATTTTCGGCCAAGAGAGAAATTTCTGTTTCCCCCTCGAAATAGACCCGTTCCGATAATTTCCCTTCAGCGGCATTGTTCATCGCCAAAGCGATCTGTTTGATACGTACCGGCAGATTTCGTGCGGAAAGAATCCTGATAACTGCCGTCATGACAATTACGTTTAGAACATACAGGGAGGCCAGCAGTACCTGATTAGGTGCTGCCGGTTCAAGAGAAAAAAAGATTCCCGCCAGGGAAAGAACAATCCCCGTAATAAGAAATGTGCGGATAAGGTTGGTCCCGGTTCGTAGCTTTTTCATTAGATATTTCTCCCGTATATCCAGCAACGTCTCGTAATCAAGACCGCTTGCAAATTGGCCTCGGACAGCTGATACAACTATTCCAGTAATACTACAGATTCTAAACTCGTAAACAAGAAAAAATCACTCACTCATTATATTCTTTGGGGCGGATGAAAACGCTCGGAGTATAAATTCAGGCCTGATAGTAGTATAGACCGGCTTCCGCCATGTTGTATGATCAAATATATAATAAAATAGATCATAAAATCATTTTAAAACTGAATCTCGGAACACATCATAAAAATGACTCGGATTGACAGACAACGCACGTAACGTGTAATAATGAAGCAATTATGCAGATTACCTTCCGGAGGTTGAGATATGGCTGTTGAACCGAACAAAATAATTTATTCGATGATGCGGGTCAGTAAATTCTACGATAAGAAACCGGTCATCAAAGATATTTCGCTATCCTACTTTTATGGCGCCAAGATCGGCGTACTTGGCTTGAATGGCTCAGGAAAATCGTCGTTGTTACGGATTATGGCCGGAGTGGACAAGGAATTTAATGGTCAGGCGGTCCTGTCGCAGGGGTATACCGTCGGATATCTGGAACAGGAGCCGCGGCTTGATGAAACCAGGACTGTTCGTCAAATTGTCGAAGAAGGTGTTCAGGAAACAGTCGATCTGTTGGCCGAATTCAACGCCATCACCGACAAATTTTCCGAACCGGATGCCGATTTTGAAAAATTATGTGATCGCCAGGCGGTTCTTCAGGAAAAACTGGATCATCTGGATGCATGGGATCTGGACTCTCGCCTTGAAATGGCAATGGACGCCCTGCGCTGCCCGGATGGTGATACGTCGATTAAAATTCTGTCCGGTGGTGAAAAACGCCGGGTTGCACTCTGCCGCCTGTTACTCAGAAAGCCGGATATCCTGCTTCTGGACGAACCAACTAATCATCTGGATGCAGAAACGGTCGCCTGGCTCGAACATCATTTACACAGCTATCCCGGCACTGTTATCGCCGTTACCCATGATCGCTATTTTCTGGATAACGTAGCCGGCTGGATATTGGAGCTCGACCGCGGTGAAGGCATCCCCTGGAAAGGGAACTATTCTTCATGGTTGGAACAGAAACAAAATCGTCTGGCTACGCAGGAAAAACAGGAGACCGACCGCCAAAAATCACTGCAGCGCGAGCTTGAGTGGATCAGAATGTCCCCCAAGGGTCGCCATGCCAAGGCACAGGCACGTATCAGCGCTTATGAAGAACTGGTTGCTCAGGAGAGCGAAAAATATGCCCGTGACCTTGAAATTTACCTGCCTCCCGGTCCCCGCCTGGGAGATGTCGTCATTGAAGCAGATAAAGTTGCCAAAGCATACGGCAACAGGCTACTGGTCGAAGGGATGACATTCCGTCTGCAGCGCGGCGGCATCGTCGGCATCATAGGCCCGAACGGCGCCGGCAAGACCACCCTCTTCCGTATGATTACCGGGCAGGAACAGGCCGACTCCGGTTCATTCCGTATCGGTGAAACCGTTCAGTTGGCATATGTAGACCAGAGCCGCGATGCTCTAAATCCGGACAAGAGCATCTGGGAGGAGATTTCGGAAGGGCAGGAAGCGATCCAGCTTGGCAAGGTGTTAGTAAATTCGCGGGCGTATGTTTCACGTTTCAACTTCTCCGGCAGCGATCAGCAGAAAAAAGTCGGTACGCTTTCCGGCGGCGAACGGAACCGGGTGCATCTGGCCAGAATGCTGAAGAGCGGCGCCAACGTAATCCTGCTGGATGAACCGACCAATGATCTGGATGTCAACACTATGCGGGCCCTGGAAGAGGCTCTCGAGAATTTTGCCGGATGCGCCGTGGTTATCAGCCATGACCGCTGGTTTTTAGATCGCATCGCCACCCATATCCTCGCGTTTGAGGGTGATTCAAAAGTTGTCTGGTTTGAAGGGAATTATTCCGAGTATGAAAATGATCGAAAGAAGCGGCTGGGAGCTGCTGCAGATATTCCGCATCGCATCAAGTACCGCCAGTTGACACGGACCTGACTCTGACAAACAGAATAATTTTTAACGTAACTGATCAGCGTTGCTGCTCCATGCTGGCCCGCATCAGTTCAATAAAGGCCTGACGGGTATCCGGGTCTTCAATAAGTGCGGACTGTTCATCAATAAGTGCCTGTTGATGGGGAGTAAGAGGTGTGGCGGCAAACGTTTCTTCCGGGACTTCGGCAGCAGGAATATCAACCTTTCCTGCCTTAAGCACTATTTCACTGACAACATCAGCTCCGAGACAACTGTTGAGTTTTTCCTTCATCAAAGCGGTCATGAATCGGAGTTCCTGCATCCAGGGGGCACTGGATACCGCCACGGTCAATGTACCGTTGATGATTCGTAGTGGGCGCGACCGACAGGCAAGTGTCGCCCCGACAACATCCGGCCAGATACGCCAGATTTCCGCTTCGCGCAATCGTTCAGTCAACCCGAGGCCGGCCAGACTATCCTGCACTACCCCCGACAACTTGCAGGGAAATGGCATTCTATGGCGCTTTGGCATGTAGCTTTCTCCGGCGGCTTACAATACCGCCAATAATCTGTCCGGCAACTGATCCGCCCAGTGTTAAAGGTATAAAATGCCAACTGAGACCGGCTTTGATGCGCAACAGCACAATAAAAGGTATCGGCAGATGAATCAGAAGAAACCACATAAATGAATATTTTGGATAATTTTGACGAATATAACCACAGGGAACACTTATGACTAAAGCCAGAATAACCAGCCCGAAAATGAGAATTGCGCCTTCCATGTGCCGCTCCTTTCCGGGTATAGTAGGAACTTAGACGTTTTTTGTCAATCAGCTTTGCACTGAAGTCTGCACAATGATCTCAAATTACGGGAGTTCGTCTCAATGATTCAAAATGGACAGTTACTTGCGATATTCAACTCGGCACATCGTGTCATGAAAGCTGAAAGCATTCTTAAACGGCGCGGTTTGGCGATTCTGCTCATACCGGCCCCCCGTGCGCTTTCAACTGATTGTGGACTGGCGATTCGTTATGACGGTGAACTTTATGACAGTGTATTCCAGGCCCTCATTTCTGAAGATCATTTGCCAACATGTATCTATCGAAAACTCAACGATTCAGACTATGAACCGATCTGGAACGAAGAGAAAACCGTGGATACAGGCGATTTGTCTTAGTGTATCACCATTATCAGTGAGACATGATCTGCTTTACATGGAGTACAGTTTACAATCAAAGCAATTCCCGCCACATGCCGTCCAATACGGCTTTAAAAACAAATAGTTCTTGACAGCAAGGGGGTAGCCCCTTTATATTGTCACCCTTTTGGAATAACTCTGTATCCGGAGCAGTACTACCTACGATGTTTGACAGCCTATCCGACAAACTGGAATCAGTCTTTAAAAAACTTCGCGGTCGGGGAGTAATGACTGAGGAGAATATCAAGGAGGCTTTGCGTGAGGTTCGTCTGGCTCTTCTTGAAGCCGATGTCAACTTCAAGGTAGTTAAGGATTTTGTAGAAAATGTCCGGAGCAAGGCGGTTGGAACCGAGGTTCTGAACAGCTTGTCGCCCGGCCAGCAGGTAATCAGAATCGTCCATGACGAACTGGTTGCCATCATGGGTGGAGGTGAGGACAACTCTCTCGACCTTGCGGCAAAACCCCCCGTAGCCATAATGATGGTTGGCCTTCAGGGTGCCGGCAAGACCACGACGTGCGGCAAACTGGGCAATCTGCTCAAAAAGCAGAAACGGCGGCCGCTTCTGGTGCCCGCAGACGTATATCGACCGGCTGCCATCGAACAGCTGAAAACGGTTGGCCGTCAGCTCGGTCTCGATGTTTTTGATTCAAATGCCAATCAGAAGCCTCTGGATATCTGCATCGGTGCCATGAAGTTTGCCGAACTGAATGGCTACGACACCGTTATTCTCGACACAGCAGGACGTCACCAGATCGATGATTTTCTGATGAACGAGCTGTGCGAGATCAATACAGCCGTTCAACCACGAGAAATTCTCTTGGTGGCTGACGCTATGACCGGGCAGGAAGCGGTTACTATTGCCAGTGGTTTTAACGATCGACTCGAAATCAGCGGCGTTGTCCTTTCCAAGCTTGACGGAGATGCAAAAGGGGGAGCGGCGCTTTCCATCAAGGCGGTCACCGGTAAGCCGATAAAGTTTGTCGGACTCGGCGAGAAGCTCGATGCTTTGGAAGTTTTCCATGCTGACAGGCTTGTCTCGCGTATTCTCGGCATGGGTGATGTTCTTACACTTGTTGAAAAAGCACAGGCGCTTTTTGATGAGAATGAAGTAACCCTTATTCAGCAAAAGCTGAAGAAAAACCAGTTTGATCTGGAAGATTTTCTCGCGCAAATGCAGCAGATCAAGAAACTGGGTTCAGTTGAGTCGATCATGGGAATGATCCCCGGTATGGGCAAAATGATGAAGCAAATGAAGGGCGCCCAGCCAAGTGAGAAGGAGATCAAACGTATTGAGGCGATTATACGCTCAATGACCCCGGGTGAACGCTCTAACCACGGCATTATTAATGGCAGTCGCCGGTTGCGGATATCGAAAGGAAGTGGTACGACAGTACAGGAAGTCAATTTGCTGCTTAAACGCTTTACCGAAGCACAGAAGATGATGAAGATGATGCAGAAACTTGGACCAAAGGGCCTTCTCAAAGGAATGGGCGGGCTTGGCAAAGGAATGATGCCGTTCCGTTAATCGATGCATAACGCGTATTTACCATATATACCACCTAAAGAAGCTTACATCAGGAGGAAACACCAATGGCTACAAAAATCAGGCTTGCACGTGCAGGCGCTAAAAAAAGACCCTTCTACCAGATAGTTGTTGCCGACGAGCGCAGCCGCAGAGATGGCAGCTTCATCGAAAATGTCGGCACATACGACCCGACCAAGAACCCTGCTGTCGTAAAACTGAAGGCCGACAGAGCAGCTGACTGGCTCGGCAAGGGCGCCCAACCGACCGATACCGTTCGCCAGCTTTTGAAAAATGCCGGACTTCTTGACAAGGCGCCTGCAGCGACCGCTTAACGTATCCAGTTTCTCCGGTCCGCCGGTCACTCTATTTGAGCAGCAGAGGATACCGCCATGAAGACTCTTGTTGAAAGCATTGCGAAAGCACTGGTTGATGACCCGACTCAAGTAAATGCAACCGAGGAGACTGAGGAGGATACTCTGGTCATCAGTTTGACTGTCGCCAAGGAAGACATGGGACGAATCATCGGTAAAGAGGGGCGGACCGCCAAAGCGATTCGCACTATTCTTAATGCCGTTTCAACAAAAGATAACAAGAAGGCAATCCTCAAGATTGTAGAATAAATGGCAGATCAGGATGAAATGGTTCCGATTGGCAAGATCGTCGGCACCCATGGAATAAAGGGACTGCTGAAAGTCTACTCTTATTCCGGAAATATTCAAAGTTTACAGGCTGCTGAAACCGCTTTCCTTAAAGGGAAAGACGGCACGCTCCGTGAGTATTCCGTTAAGAGTGTTTCTGCCCATACCGGTGGATTCATTTTAGGACTGGATGATTTTTCCGACATTAATCAGGTTCTGTCTTTAAGCGGTTCGGAACTTTGTCTGAAACTGAGTCAGTTGCCGGCTCCGGATGAGAATGAATATTATTGGCGCGACCTGATCGGCCTTGACGTTTTTACCGATCAGGGTGTTGAACTGGGGGCGCTTGTTGATATTTTTGAAACCGGCAGCAGTGATATTTACGTAGTGCGCGGCATATCCAAAGAATATTTGATCCCGGCTATTGCTGATGTCATTGCTCGCGTCGACATACCGGGGAAAAAAATGATTATCACCCCGCTGGACGGATTGCTTGATTTATGAATTTTGACATCCTGACTCTTTTTCCCGGGATGTTTTCCGGTCCGTTCGATGAAAGCATTATCAAACGGGCCAAAGAAAAACAGCTCATTGACATTTCGCTTCACAACATCCGCGACTGGGCAACCGATCGCCATCAAACGGCAGATGACGCCCCCTATGGCGGCGGTGCTGGAATGGTCATGAAAGCCGGTCCTCTGTCAGCGTGCATTGAGTCAGCCAAGACTCTGCACCCTGCCTCATCGGTCGTACTTACATCACCCCACGGACGAAGACTCACCCATAGCATAGCCCGTGAACTTGCTGAAAAGCCCGGATTGATAATCGTATGCGGACGGTATGAGGGGATCGATGAAAGAATTCGTTCGATCTACGCAGAGGACGATATTTCGCTTGGTGATTTTGTTCTCTCGGGCGGTGAAATAGCAGCAATGGCTATTGTTGACTCTGTTACAAGACTGATTCCCGGAGTGTTGGGCAGTGACGAATCGGCAGATTCTGACTCTTTTAGTGACGGTTTGCTGGAGTATCCACACTACACCCGTCCTCCGGAATTTAATGGTCTGAAGGTTCCAGAGACCCTGCTTTCGGGAAATCATGAACTGATTAGAAAATGGCGGCGCAAGGAATCACTGCGCAAGACCAGGTTACTGCGACCCGATTTGCTCTCACACGTCCTGCTGACCCGGGAAGACCGGAAGATGCTGACGGAAATTGAGCAGGAGGACGACTGTGGCCTGTAACAATCTTGCCATCGCCCTTGTTCATTTTCCGGTGTACAACAAGCATCACGAAGTTATCACCTCTGCCTTAACAAACCTTGATCAGCATGATATCGCCCGCTCATCTAGAACATTCGGGCTGGAGCGCTTTTATATAGTCACACCTTCCGGGGAACAGCGAAAGCTGGCTGAACGAATAAGTGGTCACTGGCAACAGGGGTGGGGAGCTGACTATAACCCTGATCGTAGACTGGCACTCGATATTGTCAGGGTAACTCCAACGGTAGCGTCGGCAGCAACCGACTTTCAAAGAGGATTCAGTAAGCCGGTAAAAATAGCAGTCACCAGTGCCGTTCACCGTGCCGGTTCGTTGGCACTTGTGACGTTCAGGAAACTTCTTCAGGAGACCGATCAGCCGTATCTGCTTCTGTTAGGTACCGGATGGGGATTGACTGAAGAATGTTTTGCAACCGCTGATCTTATCCTTGAACCTATTGCAGGAAACGGAATATATAACCACCTCTCGGTTCGTTCTGCAGCAGCAATCATGCTTGATCGGCTGAGAGGAATCGAACGCGAAGATACATAAACTCACAAACAGAGCATCATTCAGGAGGAAGGTAACCAATGAACACCATCGATTTTCTGGAATTTGACCAAATGAAGAAGAACGTTAACCCTTTCAAGGTCGGGGATACCGTAAAAGTACATGTAAAGATTGTTGAAGGCGACAAACAGCGTATTCAGGTTTATCAGGGCGTTTGTATCGCCCGCCAGAACGGCGGCGTACGGGAAACATTCACTGTTCGTAAAATTTCCAATGGTATCGGAGTTGAGAGAACATTTCCGCTCCATTCTCCAAATATCGAGACCATTGAAATTATGGTTCGCGGGCATGTCCGCCGTGCCAAACTCTACTACCTGCGTAAATTGCGCGGTAAAGCAGCCAGGATCCGCGAGAAAAAATACGTACCTGTTGCCAAATAACTCACAAAAAAACCCCGCATCTGCGGGGTTTTTTTGTATTATAATAACTTGGTTCGTTCTAATCCGCCGCTAAAAGCTTGTCATCCCCGAATTCTTCTATCGGGGATATGGTTTTCAGGCAATTACAACCGGATTCCCGATCAGAAACGCTTCGGGAATGACAGTTTTGTGGACTGGCGGCAGATTCGAACTACTTAAATATAATAATAACCCGGCAAAAACAGGAGTGGCAATCGTCACGATTTCGCGTCCGCAAGACGCCCCCGTCAGGACTGAACATGATTCATCAGGGCGAGCTGTTTTCGACACCACCTCTAGACACTCTGAAATACGAAAAAAATGCCTGCAACAACGGCTATATGTTTGTAGCGGGAATCGACGAGGCGGGCCGTGGACCGCTGGCAGGCCCGGTCACAGCTGCTGCAGTTATTCTGCCGGTCGGCCTCTTGATAAGCGGTGTTGACGATTCCAAAAAACTGACCGCCGACAGGCGGGAGAGGCTGTTTGAGATCATTATGTCGCAGGCACTGTCTGTTGGAGTCGGCAACATAGGTCCTGCCGAAATTGATCAAATCAATATACTGCAGGCCACCCGCCGTGCCATGCAGGCCGCTGTTCAACAGCTCTCCCCGCAACCTGACTATCTGCTGATCGATGGCATCAGTACCATCGACAGCGTAATCCCTCAAAAAACCATAAAAAAAGGCGATTCATTAAGCATTTCCATTGCAGCAGCCTCGATTATCGCCAAGGTAACCCGTGACCGGTTCATGATCGAAATGGATTCAAAGTACCCCGGGTACGGATTTGCGGGGCACAAGGGATATGGCAGCGCAGCTCACTTGGACGTTATCAGAAGAATCGGTCCATCCCCTATCCATCGTCTGACGTTCGGCGGGGTCAAGGAGCATGTTGCTTGTACCTTTTCCTGATAACATTTCTTACTCTCTACAGCGGCATGCATATGTACGCCTTTTTCAAGCTGCGTGCGACTTTTCAGCCCCGACCGCTCTTGACATGGCTCTTGGTCTTCTGGATGGGCATCATGACGGCCGTCCCTCTTCTCGTTCGAGTCGCGGAAAAATCCGGGATGGAAACAACCGCCCTTGTTTTCGCTTGGCCGGGCTATCTCTGGATGGGCTTCCTGTTTATCTTCAGTTCCACCATGCTTTTTACCGATACGGTCCGGCAGACCTGCCGCATCATACTACTTCTGTTTTCCCGGCAGCTGCCCGATTACATTTCGTCACGAAATACCTGCCGGATTTCGCTTGTCGCGGCCATAGCAGCGAGTGTTTACGCGACTATTGAATCCGACCAGATCCGCAGCGAACATGTCGTCATCACTTCAACAAAACTCCCCCCCTCCGTTCCAAAAATCAGAATTGTACAGGTATCCGATGTCCATATCGGGCTGCTGCAGCAAGAGCGGAGAGAGGAGCGGATTCTGAAAAAGATCAGGGAAGCTGGCCCGGATATTCTTGTTTCAACCGGTGATTTGATTGACGGCAAACTGAATCATGAGTATGGAATTTCCGATCACTATCCATTTGCGGCTTTGCTGGCATCCATACCGGCACCTTCCGGTAAATTTGCCGTGATCGGCAATCACGAGGTATATGCCGGTCTTCCGCAAGCAGTCGCCTTCAGCCGTGCTGCAGGGTTTACGATGCTCAGAAACCAATCCATATCGCTCACAAGCGGTATAACGATATCGGGCATTGATGATCGTGCAGTAAATCCAAAATCGATTGCCGACCCTGGCACCGAAACAGCTCTTATCAACTCGGTTTCTCGCGACACGTTCCATATATTGTTGAAGCATCGGCCCGAAATACTTCCGCAAAGCGACGGGCGCTTCGACCTGCAGCTCTCCGGTCATGTTCATGGCGGACAGATTTTTCCGTTTAATTTTCTTGTCAGGCTTAAACACCCGATCCCGTGCGGAACCACCACAACCAAAGCTGGATCACTCATTCATGTATCGCGAGGAACCGGCACCTGGGGACCTCCCATGCGTTTGTTTGCTCCTCCCGAGGTCACCATCATCGATATCGTCAGGAAGCAGCCCTGAAATATTTTCTCAGTTATTTGAGGTAGCGCACAACGGCGCGATTATGGTCCGTGAGGTTCCGGGAAAACTGGTGGGTGCCGTCCTGGCGGGCGACAAAATAAAGGAAATCGGATTTTGCCGGGTTCATTGCCGCCAAAATGGCATCTCTGCCGGGATTGCCGATCGGACCGGGAGGCAGGCCTTTGTTGAGATAGGTATTATATGGCGAGCGGCGCTGAATGTCGGATTTACTCACCTTTCCGGAGAACGCTCGAACTCCGTAGACCGCCGTAGGATCGCTCTGTAACGGCATACCGATCCGTAATCGATTATGGAAAACCGATGAAATAAGCGGTTTTTCATCCGCCGAAACCGCCTCCTTTTCGATGACTGACGCCAGAGTAACTATTTCATGCCGGGAAAACCGAACTGTGCCCTCCCCCCCCTGAATAGCAGAATATTCCTTGTTGAATTGTTCGATCATCTGCTCCAGAAGCTGCTCTTCCCCCCCCTCCCGCAACAAATTGTAAGTGGCGGGATACAGGTAGCCCTCCGAACTTGCCTCCTTGATGCCAAGGCGCACTAATAAGTACTTGTCCCGGCATTTCTCGAGGAATGCATCCTTCCTGAAATATCCCTTCTGCTCCAGTAATTCAGCGGCCTGATACAGGGAATATCCTTCCGGTAGGGTAAATTTGCGGTAGTCCGCCTTCCCCGATACAATTTTTTTCAGAATCATATCGGGAGTCATATCGTCACCGAAACGGTATTCACCAGCTTTCAAGCGGTGAGCATCACCCCGCAGCCGGGTCATAAGAACGAAATGCCACGAGCTGCGGATAACGCCGCCTGCCTTGAGATCAGTTGCCAGCTTCCGAATTCCGCTCCCCGGAGGAAACGAAATAATACAATTTACCGAGCCGTGACCGAGAGAGATAAAAAGACAGAAAAAATACCAGAGGAGACAGATAATCAGAAAAACACGAATAGCGTGTACGCAGATGGCTTTGGGGGATAAAGTGGTAAAAAACATGGTGTCATTATGGTAATATTGCAAGAAAGAGTCAAGCTCTAGTGGAGTACACCTGAGACAATTGTCGATAACTTCAATTGGGAGTGAAAAAGATCAAAAAGAGAAAGAAAACGGAGATCGACAGAGAGTGAGAAAATAAAACCTGGACATCCGGGTAGTTACGGATGCCCAGGTTTTATTGCCATGAATCATATTACGAAAGCAATGTTTCCATCAGAGTGTGCCCCTCCGCCACAAGTCCGGTACTCCTGGCCTGAAACTCGTCATACGAAACAGCGCCGTTCCCCTCCCCTGACCCGCCCCGGTAAATTACAAAAGGGACCGGCTCTGAGGTATGGGTCATCAACTTTACCGGCGTCGGATGATCAGGCATACAAAGAATGACAAAATCACCATATTTTTTGATTCCATCCAGAACGGTGCCGACTACCTGACGGTCAAAATCCTCAATTGCCTGTAGTTTATGCTGCATATTGCCGGCATGAGAAGCCTCATCCGGCGCTTCAACATGCACATACACGAAATCATGATTCTCCAGAGCAGCCAGGGCAGCCTGCCCCTTGCCGAGATAATTTGTGTCGATATAGCCGGTGGCTCCCTCAACATTGATTATATCCAGACCTGCAGAGATACCAATCCCCTTGATCAGATCAACCGCCGAAATAACCGCTCCGGTCAGTCCGAATTTATTCATATAGGTTTCAATTCGTGGGGTCTTGCCATGCCCCCAAAGCCAAATAGAGTTGGCCGGCAGTTTATCCTGCTCCTTGCGCAGCACGTTGATCGGGTGATTAAGAAGAACCATCTGGGCATGATTCATGATGTTATTCAGCACATCCGCTCCATCGCCGCTTGGAAGTGCATCAAGAATCGCCTTGCCGGTAATGTCGTGAGGAGGGGTGGAGCTCATACCGTCCTTGCCATTGCGCCAGACCATCAGGTGCCGGTATCCCACTCCGGCATGAAATTTGATTTCGGGGCTGCCAAGTTCCTTCTGGAGAGTTTCCACCAACTCATGAGCCTCTGCAGTAGAGATATGCCCGGCAGAAAAGTCCTGCATGTAGATCGAGTTCCCCTGAGGCTTAAGCGTTACCAGATTCATACGGAAAGCGACATCGTCCGGACCGAGGACGACTCCCATACTGATCGCTTCAATCGGAGAACGCCCCGTATAACAGTTACGTGGATCGTAGCCGAATACAGAAAGATTCGCCACATCGCTTCCGGGCGGCAGGCCGGCGGGGACAGTATGAGCGAGGCCGACCTGGCCATGCTGAGCCATAAAATCCATGTTGGGGGTTGCAGCGTATTGCAGGGGTGATTTGTTGCCGAGTTCGCTATAGGCGATATCCGACATACCATCGCCAAGCAGAATAATAACCTTCATAAAAATCTTTCCTTTGTATATATCTGTTATTTAACGGTATTTTTTTATAAAATTTTTACTAGGTAGGATATAGGTAGAAAGAGAAGGGATTCCCCTCCTTTGCGCCCTCTATTTCCGTCAGCAAAAGTATCATTCTGAATGTCATCTGGTCAACAGCATAAAAAAACCGGGTTCCCTTCTATAGGTTCCCGATCTTTTATTTTTTATAGGTGCTTTCCGCTAACAGATTTAATCTAGTTTTCTATGAGTTGGATTATTCCGGCCTTCGGATTAGAAGTCTCTCCACTGGCATCGATAAATGCATTGGGTTTGCCTTCTGTCCCTTCTGCGTCCACAAAAACCTCAGAGAGCGCCTGCTTCACAGATACTTTCCCGACTGGCAAAATGTTGCTGCACAGGATAGCAAGTGTGCTTTCGTAACCAAATATGTCCGCCATGTAGCCATTGTTGCATACTAACCCAGCAATATAACTTCCTGACTCAGATCTTATCATTGTAACAGCCCCAACTTTGACCCCATTAAAGTAAAGGTCCCCGTTCCCACCAGGAATAACACGCATATTGGCATAGTATGTGTTCCCAAAAACCATATAGCCGTAATCTGCACGAAAGGTAACACGGTCATTATTTGCATCATTTACAATTACCCCATTTGCGCTGTTAATCCAGTTTATAGGGGGGCTATAAGGTAGTTGGGTTGTTGGAGTAGGACGAACTGGTGCTGTTGGAACTGGTGCTGCTGGGGAAGGATCGCTACCACCTCCGCCTCCGCATCCGGCCATCAACAAAACTAACAAAACTATGATCAGATATTTCATCTCAACCCCCGTACATTTTAATTTGAACATATAACCATTAAAACACTCATTAGCAACAGTTTTACAAATAATGTGGATACTATTTTTGCACATACAGGCTTGCGTGCGTTTTCCTTGTAATTAGTTTAAATCTCTGTCAATACCTGCCGCGCATCCCTCAACAGTTCAGAAAAGCGCCGCCGTTCTTCAATCGCTTCTTTCGGCCGTTTGCCGTGCGTATATCTGCCATGCTCCCGGCCTGATCTGTTCAACCCGCCGTGTAATGCACTTCTGCCACTTTCGTATAAGTGGTGTCCCCGCCCTGGGTACGCGCCCCGCAAATATCAGCACGGTTTATCCGGTCTGTCATCAGTGCCAAAAGTATAGTTTTCTTTAGCACTCATGGGGTAATGTTCCGTTTTCATCTTTGCCCCCCCCGGCCCCCCTTTTTATCCGGTCGCATTTTATCTGTACTTCCCCTTCTTGGGTGCGCGCAATTTTTTCTGGAAGAGTTAATCACGTTTGAACCATTTGGATATTGTTTCAGTATCTATCTGTTCCCGCCCTTCCAACATCTCACGCCGATTCTTTGCAAAATCCTTTATGAGAGCAGCTTTGTACTGCTGGGGAGTCATGCCGCGCCGGTAAACTGTTTCAGTTTTCGCTTCGTTATCCTGTTTCTCTCTGTCATTACGGCGTGCCTGTTTATTTACTTTGGTCATGGTTTCAATCTCCTTTGTGTAGTTTCAAGACACGGCCAACGCGCGCGCGCGAGACATTGAGGATGAATAATCACCTCCGCCGAAACAGCGACAGGTCAACCGGGTCAACGTCCATATTCGCATTGATGTTCAGGTTCCTGGTTGCTGGGTATGCGTCATGCAGCTTTAGCCCCATGTCCACGGCGCGAATACTTATTTGCGGGTCTGGCGCGTCTACGTGGCTTTTTAGCTTGCGCACAAGATAGCGCCGGGTAAGCCCCTCTGTTTCCATTACGGCGGTAATTGCCTCTTGAATGTCGGCATCCTTCATAAGACGGCAACCGATAGTTTTGGCGCTGTCCAGGCTGCCAACGTCGAAAGCAGTAATGGCCGCTTGTGTCTGGCTGTTTCCCTGTACGATCTCCATTACGAACCGTTCTTCCTTGGCGGTTAATTTGTCAAGAATGGCCGGACGTGTTGCAATCTGGCGTAATCGTTTCAGTCGCTTGGATATGGCGGCTTCTGATACTTCAAAATGAGCGGCAATCTCTTTTTGCGGCGTTCCTTCCTCTGAAAGTTTCAGCAATTCGGCGTCGTTTATTTTTCTCATTGTGTGATCTCCTTTGTTGTTTACCGTGACGGGTTTTTCAACCCAGTTAATTAACCGCTGTCGTCAATGCCTCTTTCGGTCTGATATACCGTGACTCTGTATCCCGCATGACATTCCATCGAAGATCCATTGCAGCATCTTCCAACATTACGGCAAGGTTTCCATCTGGTAAATCAGGTTTACACATAATCTGCAAAACTACTTCATCCCTGATCTTCATTTCTATTCTTGGTTGCATACGCCCTCCGGTGCTTCTGGTTTAACTTGTGACGGGGTTTCGTTGTCTGCCCCTTGTCCATATATGGCCTCTTGATGCTTGCGGCGCACACCTTCAAGAATCCATTGCGGGCATGTCGAGTCTGTTTTCTTTTTTCCCGGTCGTCAGTGTGGTTTCATGAATTGACCTCCAGGAACTTATAAACCCGGCAAGCGGTGTTTCTTGTGCATTGTTCCCGGTACATCTCAACCGCCCAACATACTTGAAACCAATACGGGCACGTTACCGGGCCGGTCTGCTCAAAGGTTGCCGGTATAGTTTCGGTCTGTTCTTTGGCCTGCCTCGGGTTATTCAGATATTCACAATCGCCGCAATCGTTACCAGGTAACATTTGGCTGCAATGCCCGCCGTATGATTCGCAGTACGCGGAAACGGTGTCAGGTTGCCGTGATACCTTCCCGGCGGTTTGCGGTTTGATAATCTCGATCTGTTTTTTGTCTGCTAATGCTAAAGTTGCGGTTATTGCGGTTTTTGGCTCAATTTCTGCCGTGGAAGAATCAAAAACCGCAAGATTAGCAAAATTAGCGTTAGCAGAACTTGAAACGGTGGTGGTTTTCTTCCGTTGTATCAGGTCGGCAAGGCTCATATTTCACCTCTCAATAACACCGGGTTTATGTGAATGGTTTTCCGTTTACCGTCTTTTACCCGGCGTGAACGGTCTAAACTTTCCAACTCTTCCAGTGCGGCATCAATGGCAACCTTTGAACGTAACCCGCAAGGCCCGTAATGCTGAATCGTTGCCGTGGAAATAACGGCGGTCTTGTGCTGTCGGCAATATTCCAGCATCCAACTATCAAGCCTTGCAGCATCGGCCAACTCTTGCGGCAATGCCAACCCACCGAAAAAACGCCGCGCCTCGTTCAGGTGCCATGCCGTAATCATGCTTGCTGATTCAAAGGCATCAAGGCTGATTGCTCCGGCATCGCCGCTGAATACATGGAACTGACAAGCCAACCGCGCAGCATTGTCGGCGGTCTTACTGGCCACGTCTCGGATGTCGAACAACTCCTCGCCCCTTGATAGCATGGATTCAATGGCATCATGAAACACAACCCACGCCGCTTTTGCCTCGGGTGTCAGTGTGATCATTGCAGGCTGTAAAGCTCCATCTTCGGTTATAGGGGCGGTCTGATTCAGTATTGCAGAAATACGGCGATTGAAAGCGGCAAGGTACGGCCAGTTCTCCGGCGCTTCGGTAAACGGTCTGAATCCCTGTGTTGACTCCGGCCAGGCAATGAGAAACCGTGCAAGAAAGCCCGTACCTCTTGCCAGCCCGCCATCTTGCTTGAAGAATGCCCGCAAGGTGGCTTCCTGTACCATCAGTGACATTGTGAAACGTGCGCCCTTTACGGTGTATGATTCCGTTGCCCGTCGCTCTGTCGGTTGATCTGTGCCATCCCATAATTGATTGAGCGTGGCCAGGTTCTCCATGGCGGAATCTTTCTTCATGCCATGCCCACCAAAAACAATCCCGGCCTCGGAAGATACAACCGCTCCGGAAGGCCAGCCCTTCGCCAGATTATATTTGAGTGCTGCCGGTGTAGCGTCGCCATAAATGATACGGGGTATCCTTGGCGGCTCCGGCTTGTCCTGCTGGAGTTGCAGCAATTCAGCTTCAAGTTCAATAGTCGGATTCCCTGCTTTTGCTGCCGATCTGATAGAATCCTTAACGCCGCTGTATTTCATGTCCCATGCTGAAAAGGTGGCTTCATACTCTTTGATAAAAGGTTTTGCTGCCTCTGCCTGCTTTGATTCATAGTCACGAATTGCAGAAGTAAAGA
>JANNLB010000100.1:0-9202 GCA_031396605.1 Geobacter sp.
CCTTTACCCGCAGCAATAGAGAGAAACAAGGCTTGGGTCGTTTACGGGTAACCTCAGGCACCCGAAAGATATTGATTGACCTCATTTCATTCCAGTCGAACAACAAAAAGGAAATCAGCGACGTTGTCACCCACACTGGAGAAAAAATGGTGGAATTTCACCATCAGTTGCTGGCGCTGGAGGGATATACGCTTGAGCGACGGGACATAACAGCTTGGTGCCGCGCCATCGGTCGGCCCACTGACTATTATTACCCTTATCTGCTGCATTTCGTGGCTCATGGGGTGCTCTTTGAAAGCTATCAGACCACCGCTGGGGACGATAAGGAGTACCGGTTTACGCAAACAGTAGTGCTTCCGGCGTTGCAAAGGGTGGAGGAGCGATTCGGCCTGAAACCGCTGATCGTGCGTCTTTATCCGGAAAACCAGAGCGATGAGGAGGACTTCTACTGGTGGTGCTATCCTCCACGAGTGAATGACTACATCGTGAACTATGCCCGGGAGTATGGCCTGCCACAGCGTGAGTGGACACAAGGTTAAAGGCAGGCATTTTCTTGAATTGAATAGGATACAACTGCTGATCTCCTCGGCACTTGTATGACAAATCGGACAGACAGAAAGGAAATGATGGACACCGACGAAGTGGCCGGCAGCTTGCCTGCACGGATGATGAAGCACAAAGGAAGAGTAGCCGAACTTTGTATCGGCCTGACGACGAACAAGCTCATTGACTATGCGTTTGATTGGGTCCTCTATCCGTATGTCATCTATCGCTTCGGCATTTGGATGGGTGGCGTCGTCATGACCATCCTCTCCCTTCTGTCCTGCCTCCTTTCGATCCGGTTTTATGATTGGTCCAAGCGTGATTGGCTGGGGATCGAGGCGATAAAGAGTCTGAAGGAGTCTGAGGGTAAGGGGCGCGCAGGTCGTTTCATTTCCTGGCTATTGAAAAAGGGAGACTTTCTGACGGCTCTGGTTTTGTCAGTTCACTACGATCCGTTCATCACCACGGTCTACATGCGACGTGGTGCTTATAACGGCATGAACAGCCGGGACTGGCGCATATTCATGGGGAGTCTTTTGTTCGGCAACGCCTACTGGACCTTGGCCTGCTACATGGGGGTGTCGCTGGTGGAGTGGGGGTATGAGTGGATAACAAAAAGTTTGTAGAAAGTGTATGGGTGTCTGAACAGTTGATTCGGCTGGCTGCATAATAATCTCTTACCGCACTAAAAATTCACCGAGACCCCGCCACCGCCAATAAATTGAGTCTTTCTTCCATCGGTCACGTTGGTAAACGGGCCAATGACTTTTCCTGTGAGATCAATCGACAACCACTCCTTGATTCGATACGAGGGAGCTATCTCATACGCCCCGACCCATGCCCGGTCAGCCCCATAAGCGCCATCATCAAAAATTATGGCGGCTTTCTGATTGACTGAAACATCCTTTGACACCTGCCAGCCATGTTTCAATCCGCTATACACATACAGACCCTTGAACTCTTTGGCATTTCCTTTGGCGGGAATCCCGTATTCAGCCCTGACATACGGGGTGAGAGTGTGCCGTTCGGTAACATCGAATTTTTTGTTCAGCTCTATGTAGGGTTGGATGACATCACCTTCCGGCATTTTGAACAGGGTAATAAGATCAAAATACGCAACACCGGCATCCATCTCTATTCCGGCAATGTCACCCGACCAGCCTAAAAAGTATTCGATTTCATTTCCTAAATTAGTTGAACGTCCTACATGATTCAGGGAGATGCTCTGCCAAATATCCAGATAAATACCGGATGGAATATGGGTAATAGTCAGATCGTTCTGCGAAACCGGACGGTTGTAGGCAACAACTCCCGTATCTCCAACATACTGGTTCAGAACCTTGGTAGAAAAATTGACCTCGAAAAATGGCCTCCCAGGCTCTGCCGCAATACTCTCGCCAACAACAAAGAAATACGCCAATGCAACAATGATACAATACCGGCTCTTTTTCATTATCGCTCCCTCCAGATGTTGGCAGTATAGCGATTTTGAGCAAACATGTCACAATTTCAGAGGTTGATCTGATGCGATCGCCGCATTCTCCTTCTGAATTGGTTAATTGTCAAATGTCTGTTGGTGGATTGGGTCTGGAAAGTGGTAAAAGCGGGGTGTGATGATTCTTCTTTTTAGAGTTATCCATGTTCATTAATTCCATTCTTACGCCACCCGCTCACCGCTCCTCATAATCTCACCAGCAATAGGGTTGCTCTCGTTAAATTCTGAAAGCAGATAGGGGTGTGGCTCAATATCCGGATCAATCGTCCTGGCCAGCTTGGTCAGCATAAATCTGAAATCAAAGCCATCGCCAACAAACTTGTCAGTCACAATGGCCAAATCGATGTCACTCCACTCGTCAGCCCTGCCGGTAGCGTATGAACCAAAAAGATATGCCTGAAGAACCGGGATATGTTTATCCCGCAGAAGCGAAATATACTGTCTCAGTTCCTGATAAATCAGCTGTTTATCTTTTCCAGTAGCCATGTTCTCAATTCCTTTATGATTGCGATATTCTTTTCGGCAAACGCCCTGGTACACTTTTGATAAAACTCCCGCTTATACTCTTCGTACCTGGCCTCGATGTTAAACAGGCCCACGTACTGAAGGGCGTCTTTCCGTTCCTCGGTCATTTCCAATCCGCATCGATCCGCCAGCTTGTAAAGATCATGAATCCGGGGAACCGTAGTATCGACAGACTTCACATAACAGGCCTTCAACAATTTTTCGATGCAGAGATGACCAACAAACAGCGACCAGACGAATTCTCCGCTTGTAAACATGTTCTGCATTGAACGGAAATTGTCTTCCGCCGATTCCTGCCAATGCTTGATAAGTTCGTCTCGTGTCATAGTTACCTCGAATGCCGAATATTATATCCTTACATGTTTTTATGGCAAGCAAAACCATTGATAACACATTCAGACACCTGGTTAAAGCGCGACTGGGGATCGAGGCGATCAAAGGGATGAAGGGGTACGAAGGCGGGAGCCACCTAGTGAGGTTAATGTCGCGGATGCTGAAGAAGAGCGACCCGGCGGCCTTTTTCTTCCTGTCCATCAAGTGGTATAATCCGGGACAGATTTATTTTCCCCTTCCATAATCACTATTCACGGATTCACTCTCTTTTTCCGCTCACCCCGCCAACCCCTTCCGCTCCCCAACACCAACTCCCACGGGTCAGACACCTCGACGGCAAAGATGTCGCGGGCGGTGTCGATGCGGTGTTTGGCATCGCTGCCGCGCTGGGTTATTCCTTGAGTTGTTTAATCGCAGACGCAGAGGTGAGCACTTGCATCTGGCGAATGGCTATTGCGTTGAGACGCTTGAGGTGTTTCCCCTTGTGACAATTGTTTCGGGGTCAGGCCAAAGCTGTTCAACCCCGCCAGCATTTTAATTCCGTCGAATTCGACGGAATTAAAATCAGTAGAAAAAACTGCGGGGTCAGGATCAACTTCTAAACATTCTTTGAATCGCCTCAAACTGCCCTTTTTCCGAACATCAGCCAATTTCAGGCTTCTTCCGCCCCTTCCCCGCCAACCCCTTAAAATTCTCACCCGTCACCACCGGCTTGCCCGACCGCTTCTCAATATCCCTGCGCGTGCTGCCGGCCACGGCTCCACCTTCCTGGGCATCCTTCCTCAACGGATCAAGTCCCTGAGAATCGCGGTCACGTCAAAATGTGACAATTTGCAACGGCCTTATTACCCTCTCTATTACCCTTACCAAGAGGTAATTACCCTTTCTTTCCCCACCGTGCTGCCGGGCCTCGCCCTTGACACTCGATAGCTCCTGCATTTTGCTGTTCCCTCAATACACGGCGTATCATATCCCGGCTTACTCCTTGGCAGGCTTGCTCCAGTTGAGTCACCGTAAACCGGCCGGAACACCTATTGATAGCAATCAGTATTTGTTCGGTTTTAGTGCCACGAGGCACCTTGATATCTCCCACACGTTCTGCAAACTCGTGATAAGCCATCTTGAGGATGGACAGCATGTAATTGATATACGGCCAGGGATCATGTTGCCCATCGTGCCAGCCTTGTGAGCTCTGTTCCAGTGTTTCATAATACCGCTCCTTGTTTTGCTCGATCAGTCTCTCCAAGCTGATGTAATGCCCTACCTCATAACCCAGGTGGTAACACTGTAGCAACAGGAGCAGCCGGGACACCCGTCCGTTGCCGTCCCTGAATGGATGAATGCAGAGAAAATCAAGATTGAACGCGGACAGTGCAATCAGCGGATGAATCCAGCGCTCATCAAGGCAGTTTTGCCAATCCTGCACAAGATTTGTGATCGCGGCAGGGGTGGCGGTGGCAGAGACCGTGTGAAAGCGCACCCGTTCTCGCCCATCCGAGGAACGTTCGATGATGTCGCCATCTTTTTCCTTATACTGTCCGGCATCCCATATCTGGCCACGGGTCAGTCTGTGCAGCTCGCATATTGTCGCTACGCTTATCGGCAATCGAGAGATACTTTCGTGAATGAGCTCCAATGCATCGCGATATCCGCGTACCTCTTCCTCGTCACGATCCCGAAACAGCGGTTTTGCTGCAACAAGCACGTCTTTTACACGCGACGGGTCAACCGAAACGCCTTCAATCCGATTGGAAGATACGGCGCTTTCAATCATGGCATGTTCCCGTAGCGCCTTGAGCCGCTGTGGAGATTGTCGAGTGTAAAGTTCTTGCTTGCCACGATATTCGCCAAGATCGGCAAGATACCAGGAGGTGCCGACAGAAACAGAAACCTTTTGTCCGGCAAAAAGCCGAAGAGTTGTCATATATCCTCCACAGTAAATTGGCTTTTATCTTTTTAATCCAAGCCCCACAGTTCTCAACACCCATCCCCGCCTTTACCCCAGCCACCCCTCATCCGCTCCCCAGCACCAACCAAACCAAACCAAAACACCCCACCGGCGCATCCCATCCATTCCGATCCGGTCTGTTTGCCATAGCAGATATCAGCCACTTTAGCCATGATTTTAAATTTTAATTAAGGCTATTTTGTCGATAAACAGGATGAGGGGAAGGGTATCGCGTGGGGGGATACGGTAACACCTTCCAAATAAGTTGCAGTGATCGCCCCTGTTTGGTAGTATAAAATTATACTACCGTTAAGGAGGACAACATGCACCTTACCAAGACGTCTATAACGCTGCCTGACGATCTGCTGGCAGATGCCCGCGGAGCCTCAAAAAACCTGAGCGCCCTGGTAACCGAGTCACTACGGGAATATCTGCGCCAGAAGAAGATCCAGAAGGCGATGGCGAGTTTTGGCGCCTGGCAGGGGCACGACGAAACCGGCACGGATACGGTGACCCGCCTTCGGAGCGAGGGAGGGCGAGATTATGCCGGCCGCACTGATTGACACCGATATTGCCATTGACTACCTGCGGGGGGATCTGGCTGCCCGGCCACTGGTTAACCGGCTCTGGCAGGAAGGTCAGGCAATGATGAGCGTCTTGAGCGTGTACGAGTTGACTGCAGGAATGCACGACAAGGAAATAACCCCTACAAGGAATTTTATAGACGCCTGCACGCTTATTGAGGTGACGCAGGAGATATCCCTTAAGGGAGGAGAACTGTACCGGAAGTACCCTGCCAAAGGAATTACACTGGCGCCGATTGATTGCCTGATTGCAGCAACCGCCTTGGTTAAGGGCTGCAAGGTCGCGACGCGGAATGTTAAACACTATCCGGAAAAAGGGATTATTCTGGATGTCCAAGGGTTGTGAATGTACCAGCGAGGAATGGACTTCCCCGCAGGAAATCAGGCGTGTATCGCTTCCTTATGAACATCCAGCGCGGCCTCCCGAATCGCCTCGGGGAGAGTGGGATGGGCGTGGCAGATCAGGGCGATGTCTCGAGCCGTTCCGCCAAAACTCATCACCGTGGCAGCCTCGGAAATCAGGTCGGATGCCCGTGGACCGACGATGTGGACACCCAGTACCCGGTCGCTTTCCAGATGGGCAAGAATCTTGACAAAACCTTCCGTTTCATCCATGCAGCGCGCCCGGCCGAGAGCGGCAAAATTGAAACGTCCGCTGCGATAAGGAATACCGGCGACTTTGAGCTGTTCCTCAGTCGCCCCGACGCCGGAGGCTTCCGGCCAGGTATAGACCGCTCCCGGAATGTACTCGTATTCGACTTTTGTCGTCATGCCCGTCATCCGCTCGACGCAGGCGACCCCTTCTTCAGATGCCTTGTGAGCCAGCATGGGGCCGGCCACCAGATCACCGACTGCAAAAACGCCCGGCACCGACGTTTGATACGAATCATCGACAACCACCCTCCCCGATTCATTCAGCGCGACACCAATCACCTCCAGGCCGAGATCTCCTGTAACCGGTCGTCGTCCGACCGCAACCAGCACTTTGTCGCAATCGACCTCTTCGCTACCGGCACCGGAGTTGAACTGGACAATCGCTTTGGAACCGATCCGGCGCACGCCGGTAATGCGCGTGTCCAGCTTGAACTGGATCCCCTGTTTGCGCAGACTGCGATAGAGCGTATCGGCTGTCTGTCGATCCATATTCGGCAGGAGCTGCGGCAGCATCTCCATCACCGTCACCTGGGCGCCCAGACGCCGCCAGACGGAACCAAGTTCGAGCCCGATATAGCCGCCACCGGCCACGATCAGATGTTCCGGCACGTGATCGAAGGAGAGCGCTTCGCGCGCAGCGACGACAACCTGGCCGTCAAAAGGGATACCCGGCAAAGAGGACGCCTCGCTGCCGGTTGCAAGAATCACCCTTGGAGCGGTGAGAATGACGACCGACAGAGGAACAGGTTCCGGAAGGTTTTGCTGACCGTTTGACACAGGTGCAGGAACCGCCAGCGTCGCCTCAACCTGGTGCTGACCGGCAGCATTGGCACCCTTGAGAACGGCAGTGCCGTGGAGTCGTTCAATTTTGTTTTTCTTGAAAAGATAGGCGATACCGTCGGTCATCTTCTTGACCACATCCTCCTTGCGCAGCATCATGACATCCAGTTCGAGGCGAGGTGGATCGACAGCTATGCCGTGCAGAGCGAACCTGTCCCGTGCCAGAGCAAAAAGTTCGCTGGAGTCGAGCAGCGCCTTGCTGGGGATACACCCTTCGTTAAGGCAGACGCCGCCGGAAGTGGCGCGTTTTTCAACGACAACAACCTTCATTCCGAGCTGGGCTGCACGGATGGCGGCCACATAGCCACCCGGCCCGGCGCCGATGATGATAAGGTCATACGTATTTGGTTCCGACATATCCATCCTCCGTTTATTCAATTATCCTTCCAGCAGCAGCTCTTCCGGCTCTTCGATGTACTCTTTGACCTTCTTCAAAAATCCGACCGCCTCGCGACCATCAATGATGCGGTGATCATATGAGAGCGCCATATACATCATCGGACGAATGACAACCTGGCCGTCGCGCACTACCGGCCGTTCCTGGATTGCGTGCATCCCCAGCACGGCACTCTGGGGAGGATTCAGAATCGGCGTGGAAAGCAGCGATCCGTACACACCGCCGTTACTGATTGAGAACGTGCCACCCTCCAGATCCGAGATGATCAGTTGATTGGTTTTGATCTTCTCTGTAAAAGCAGTAATAGCCTGATCGATCTCATACATTTTGAGATGATCGGCATTACGCAAAACCGGCACCACCAACCCCTTGTCACCGCCGATTGCAATGCCGATATCATAAAAATGGTGATGTACGATATCATCGCCATCGATACTGGCATTAACCAGTGGAAACTCTTTGAGTGCCTCTACGCATGCCTTGACGAAGAACGGCATATACCCGAGAGCGATACCGTGACGCTGCAAAAAATGTTCGCGATAGGTGCTGCGCAACGTCTTGACATGGGACATGTCGGCCTCGTTGAAGGTAGTCAGCATGGCGGTCTGCTGGCGAGCCGCCACCAGGCGTTCGGCGATCCGTTTGCGAAGAGGCGACATCGGGCGGCGCTCCTCACGACCGGATGAATAGACCGGCGATTCTTCCGTATGCACGGAAAACTGCTGAACCGGCTTTGCTAAAACGGGTGGAGCTGGCGGCTCTGCGACGCTCGGCGGAACCGGAGAAGGGGCCACGCTTTGGCGTTCCGGCGCAACCGCGGCTGGTTCAACAATAGCGGCAGGGCGGGAGGGGGGCGGCATTTTTGACTTTTCCTCGATACGGGAGAACAGGTCATCCAGCGTGATGCGCCCCTCCTTGCCGCTCCCTGCTATCTCGTCCGGAGAAATATTGTGCTCACGCATCTCGCGCCGCAAGGATGGTGTTGATGACGGCGCAGCAAGTTTCTCTGCCAGCTTTGTTGCTGAAGCAGTAACGGGCGTTTCCGGTATAACTGCGGACTCTTCAATGGTGCCGATAACCGTCCCGACCTCCACCGTTTTTCCTTCGGCAATGACTATGGAAAGCACACCGGCGGCATCGGCATTAAGATCAAGCGTAATCTTGTCGGTTTCGATCTCGCAGAGCGGCTCATCCCGTTTGACAACGTCGCCGCTTTTTTTGAACCACTTGGCCAGCAGTGCTTCACGCACCGATTCGCCGACTTCAGGTATTTTAATTTCCACGTTTTTCTCCAAAATTGTAGATATGAATGCTATCTGTTTTTTGAGTATCCAAGGTGATTTTAGCTCATTTTAGTTAATTCTCCAGTAAAAACAAAAAATAAAGGGCGACCAAAATGGCCGCCCTGATTATAAACTCAATCGCGCAGGCAACGTTACGCCTGTCCTTTCAGATATTCCCTGCCAAAGGGTGACATCTGACGCAGACGGGCAATTATGGGGGGCATCTCGCGGATAACGGTATCGATCTCAGCATCGGTAGTATAGCGCGAGAGCGAGAAGCGGATCGAACCGTGGGCGCAGGTGAAGGGGACTACCATGGCACGCAGGACGTGGGAGGGCTCCAGCGAGCCGGAGGTGCAGGCGCTGCCCGACGAGGCGCAGATACCCAACTCGGAAAAGTGCATCAGGATGGATTCACCCTCCACAAACTCAAAGGCAATGGAAGTGGTGTTGGGTAGGCGCTCGGCGCCACCACCGTTTATACGGGCATAGGGGATGGCCGCCATCAGGGCATCCTGCAGCCGATCGCGCATGACTTTTACAGTGGTATTCTCGGCATCCATATACTGGCCGGCCAATTCACAGGCCTTGCCCAAGGCG
>JANNLB010000144.1:0-18919 GCA_031396605.1 Geobacter sp.
CAGACAGCCCGGATGCTCGACTCGCTCTGTAACAACATGCTTCGCTCGCTGACGGAAATCTCTCTACCGGAACTTCTTACGCCTACTGAAGAAGAATTTGCGCGGACTTTAATTCAGGTAATTACAGACAAGGTTCATAGATATCAGGGATATGCGAAGCAGCTACCAGGATTAAAACTATAGAAAATAGCAACTCCATGATTCCACTTGCTCCAATATTATGACTATGTTACTGTGGTCATAATCTGATGACCGAGGTGATTTATGCCGCAAGCCGTTTCAAAATCTCAGTTCAAGCCTCATTCGCTGGAGTATTTTCGCAAAATCGAGCAGACCGGAGAGGAGTTGGTCATAACCGATCATGGCCGTCCGGTCCTCAAGGTTGTCCCTTATGTTGCTGATCCGGAGGAGTGTTTTCGAGGCCTGCGCAATACCGTGCTGCAATATGATGCTCCCCTGGAGCCGGTAGGGGTGGACTGTTGGGAGGCGCTGAAGTGATAGTGCTTGATACTCACACACTGCTCTGGTGGGTTAATGACCCGACAACCCTGAGCAAACCGGCAAAAAAGGTGATTGATGCTGCTGTGAAATCGAATTCGGTACATGTATCCTGTATCAGTTCCTGGGAAATAGCCTTGCTCGTGGAGCGCGGACGTCTGCGGCTGGCTCTGGATGTTCGCGACTGGATCTGCCGCTGTGAAGCGCTGCCGTTCCTCACATTTGTTCCTGTCAGCAACTCCATCGCAGTTAAATCCGTTCGGCTGCCGGAATTCCCTCACGCCGATCCAGCCGACCGGATCATTGCAGCCACCGCGTTGTCACTCGGAGCGGTGCTGGTGACAAAGGACGATAAACTGCAAAATTATCCCCACGTAAAGACGATCTGGTAACTAACCGATTACCATGTCCCAAAATATTTCGTAATTGGAAGTGTGAAGTAATACTAATTTCTAATCAAAGATGAAATCAAGGCGGAGAGGATTGAGGCGACGAAGGCGTACAGATAGTACGTTGAGGAGCCTGGCCCTTATAAACAGGATAGTTCGTTAGCCGAAGTAGTTTCTGCCTGAAAACGCAGAAACTTCTTCGTAACTTACTAAGACGAGCCAACGAAGATAGAGCTTTGATTTGGAAATGGAATAAAGGGGTAAATAGTAACAAACTGGAGCCTTTATGCTGAAAGCCATTCTCACCCGTTTCCGTCAGGGGCATCGCACCATGGCGTATCCTGATGCGCCGCTGCCGCTGTCCCCCCGCTTTCGTGGACTCCCACTGCTGGACGCTTCACGTTGTGGTGAGGGGTGCCGCGCTTGCGCCGCCGCCTGTCCGTATGGTGCAATTTCCGCCTCCGGCCCCTTGACGCTTGATATGGGGAAATGTCTTTTTTGTGCTGACTGTGCCGCGGCATGCCCCCATGATGCGATCACCTTTTCAACAGATGCGCGCCTTGCCGGCCGCCGTCGCGAAAGCTTGACAGTGACCGCCGGTGAACAGTATCATCCGTCAGGAGCGTTGGAGGGTGAACTGCTGCGTCTTTTCGGCCGTTCACTCAAGTTGCGGGAGGTCAGCGCAGGCGGCTGCAATGCCTGTGAGGCCGATACCAACGTGCTTTCCACCATCGGGTGGGATCTGGGGCGTTTCGGCATTCAGTTTGTTGCCAGTCCCCGTCACGCCGACGGGCTGTTTGTGACCGGCCCGGTCAGTGAAAACATGCGACTGGCTCTGCTTGACACGTATGCGGCAATTCCTGAACCAAAACTTGTTATTGTTGCCGGTGCCTGCGCGATCAATGGCGGTCCTTTCAAGGATCACGACGAAGTGCATAACGGCGCCGATGGTCTCGTGCCGATTGACCTCTATATCCCCGGCTGTCCTCCGAATCCTCTGACAATTCTGGACGGGCTGTTGCGACTGGTGGGTCGTATTTCGTAGCACGGTAATAAACCAGCGACTATCAAACCAAGGAGATTGTGAATGAGCCGGCAAAAACAGGAAAACTATCTGCAGGAGTGGAAAGACCATGAAGCATGTGCCGAACAGATGCTGCCGATTATCGGCCGTCTGTACCGTGATCATAATATTATTCTGACCCTGTACGGGCGCACTCTGGTACACAGCACTGTTATCGATATTTTAAAAGCCCACCGTTTTGCCCGTATGATTCTCGATGCCGAACTCAGTGTCATGGAAACCTTTCCGCTGCTGGCGGCAATGGATAAACTTGACCTTGCGCCGGGGAGGGTGGATCTCGGCAAATTGACCGTTCAGTACCAGAAAGTGGCAGGAACGCTTTTACCCGATGAGTTTATCACACAGGAACTGGCTCGTATCAACACCGGTCGCGGCGCTGTGCGCGCGGAACCTCAGGATATTGTACTGTATGGCTTCGGCCGCATCGGACGGCTGCTGGCCCGCATCCTGATTGAAAAGTCGGGCAGCGGTGAAAAACTGAGGATCAGAGCGGCTGTTGTGCGCAAGGGTGGGGAGGACGACCTGTTAAAACGTGCCAGCCTGCTTCGCCGGGACTCCGTTCATGGCCCCTTTAACGGGATCATTACCATTGACGAGGAAGAAAATGCCATCATCGCCAATGGCAACATGATCCGGATCATTTACGCCGATGCTCCGGAACAGGTTGATTACACCCAGTATGGTATCCACGATGCAATCCTGATTGATAATACCGGCAAATGGCGTGACCGTGACGGACTCGGGCGTCATCTGCTTGCGCCCGGTATAGCGAAGGTCATTCTGACCGCTCCCGGCAAAGGGGATATCCCGAATGTTGTCGCCGGCATCAACAATCATCTGATCACCGACCAGGAACGGATATTCTCCGCCGCCAGCTGCACGACCAATGCGGTTGTGCCGATCATGAAAGCGATCAATGACCGCTTCGGCATCGTTCATGGACATCTGGAAACCTGCCATTCCTACACCAATGACCAGAACCTGATCGACAACTATCACAAGGCTTCGCGTCGCGGGCGCAGCGCCCCGTTGAATATGGTCATCACAGAAACCGGCGCTGCCAAGGCGGTTGCCAAAGTAATCCCCGAGCTGTCCGGAAAACTGACCGGAAACGCGATACGTGTGCCGACACCGAATGTTTCTCTGGCGATCATGAATCTTGAATTGGCGCATCCTGTAGACGTTGAAACCATCAACAGCTATCTGCGCAATATGTCTCTTGATTCTCCGCTGCAGAACCAGATTGATTTCACCAATTCGCCTGAAGTTGTTTCGAGTGATTTTGTAGGCTCGCGTCATGCCGGTGTTGTTGATTCACTGGCGACAATTGCCGAGGGGAACCGGTGTGTTCTGTATGTCTGGTATGATAATGAATTCGGTTACAGCTGTCAGGTCGTGCGCATGGTCCAGCAGATGGCCGGGTTGGAACTGCCAACCCTGCCGAGCTGAGTAAAGCGGCACGTGTGCCCTACAGTATCATCTAATCAAGGAGCATCTCGTATGACTATGCAAAGTAGGAGCTCCCGCACGGCGGCGGGTGATCATAGCGCCCATTTTGAACATCTGGTTTCAGACAGTTGTCATGACGGCAATCCGCTCATGATCGAATATCGGCTGCTGTATGAGGAATATTGTGACTTGAAGCGTCGTGCCCTGTTGCTTGAGAAGGAAAAAAACAGTCTGAAAACCCAGTTGGGTGAGATGGATCGCTCTCTTGATCTGGCTACCCGGATCGATCCGATGACCGGACTGGCCAATCGTCGGGATATCATGGAGAAGATGGAGCGGGAGCTGAGTCGCTCCGAACGCCACCGGAGAGCATTTTCGGTCATGCTTGTCGATCTGGATAATTTCAAACGTCTTAACGAGAGATACGGGTATAATGACGGCGATGATGTTCTGGTAGAAGTTGCCCGCGTGCTGATGGGGTGTGTCAGAAATGAGGATGTGTGCGCTAGATGGGGGGGGGAGGAGTTTCTTTTTCTGCTTACAGAAACGAATCTTGAGGGTGCATCGACTCTTGCCCGCAAGATACTCGACTCGATTTCGATGACAGAGTTCAAGGCCAACCGGCCTGGAATTCGCATTACTGCGAGTATCGGTTTGTGCGAATACAAGGTGGGGCAGTCGATATATGAGTGCGTAACCAGGGCTGATCAGGCTCTCCGGCAGGCGAAGCAGGGGGGAAAGAACCGGTTTGTGGTTGCAACGTGAATCACCCCGCTTTGTTCCCGCCGCAATGAACCGCAAGCCAGATCGTTTTCTGCAGAGAGTCTGTCCGTTCCACCCGATGGCGGCAGCCGGCGGGAATCATGACATGATCTCCCGGCTTCAGAATCCGGGGGTCGGCATCGCCATCAAACAGAAGTGCTGCCCCTCCGGAAACCAGCAGCACCCACTCATCCCACCCTTGATCATACCATTCACCCGGCGGCGTTGCATGTCCGTCTGAAATGATCCGCTCAATCCTTACCGGACCTGATTCAGCAAGAGTTTGAATAAGCTCTTCCCCAAGTGTGGCCGGGATACTGCTGAAAAGATTGTCCGTTTGAGGTGACATTGCTGCTCAGGGTTTTTTTGGTGCTTTCTTTTTAGGATCATCAGGTAATGGCGCCGGTACCGCGGGATGAGTTTTAATCTCGGTAGGCTGTTTTCCCAGCTGGGTGGAAAGACGAGCATTTTCGGCTTTCATTTCATCCAGTTTGCGAGACAATTCAAGCTGCTCGATCTTGAGCTTGTCGGCTCTGCTTTGCTCTGCTGCAAGTTGATCTACTTGAGATGCCAGAATCGCTTTTTCTATTTTAATGATTTCAAGCTCATTGCTTATTTTGCGGCATACATCAACTCCCAACCGTAACCTTTTCAGTTCAGCCATGCGGTCTTCAAATAATTTCAGTTTGGCTGATATAGAGGCAAACTGCTTTTCAATGGCTTCCAATTCGGCAACCGCCCGTACAAATCCAACCCTTGAAAGTGCTGTTGTCGTAGCGAGATCAGCCATATCAACGGAGAGCTTGATCTCTTTTTCAGTCTCAGGGCTTATGTCGCCAAAGCCGAACATCGATCTGCCGGACTTGTGACTCTCGTCAGCATATTTTAGCGCGGTCCTTGCCCGCTCCAAATCGGCAGCAGCCTCTTTATTTCCTTCTGTTTTCCACGTGGCAGCTTCGACAGCAGCTCGAGTCGCGTCGAGTTGGGCCAGCGTTTTGTTTTTTCCCGCGGCATAAACGCTCGAGACCGATATGCAGAATATTGAGACAAAAAAGAGGGATATCCATTTCATGTCAATTCTCCTCTCCCTGCCGAAATCGCTCCAGTCGAGCATCCATCTTTTTTAACTCCGAACGACGCATAGCCACTTTTTCCAAAAGTTCCTTTTCCGCCGCTTTGACGTCTGCGGCAGTCAACTGGATGTCTGCCATTTCTATCTGTCGGGCAGCCAATTTTTCTTTTCCGGCGGCGGTACTGATTCTTGCTTCTGTGATGCTTGATTTGGCCGCATCCAGAAGCTCTTTTGCGTACTCACCCGCGGCTGATGTTGCGGCTTTCAGGGCTCGTTGTTCAAGCTGAGCCAGTTGAGCTTCAGGTGAGGTTGGCACAGAGGCAGCCAGGGAGAGAGCGGAATAACACAATAGAGCAATGCTGGCTAATACGGCTATACGTTGCATATGGAAGTAGCTCCTTGAGATTTATTGAGGATGAAAATAGGTCCTCTCAGATTTTTGCGCTTGCCGCCAGCATCTCGGCGGCATGTTTCAGCGCTGAATTGGTGACCGTGGAGCCGGCAAGCATACGGGCCACCTCACTGATACGCTCATTCGGGGCGAGTTCGAGGACACGGGTGGTTGTCCGTCCGCCCGTGATCAGTTTTTCCACCCGCAGCTGCTGATCGGCAAAAACCGCCACTTGCGGCAGATGGGTGATGCAGAGTACCTGCTGACGGGCAGCGACGTTTTTCAGTTTTCTCCCGACCAGTTCAGAAGTTGCTCCGCCGATGCCGGTATCGACCTCGTCGAATACCAGGGTCGGCACATCGCTGTCGGGGAGCACCTGCTTGATAGCCAGCATCAGTCGTGACAGCTCACCGCCGGAAGCGATCCTGGCCAGTGGGCGCGGAATTTCACCCGGATTTGGAGAAAAAAGAAACTCAACCCGTTCAAATCCGCTTGAGCGGGGTTCCGTCAGTGGCTCCAGCGCCGGTTCGATGATTGCGCCTTTCATGGCCAGCTGGTGTGCCTCAATTTCCAACGCGTGTTTAAGCTTTTTGGCGGCTTGAGTCCGGGCAGCCGTAAGCTCCCTCCCCACCAGTTTCAGTTCCTCTTCTGTCTGATCCCGCTCAGCTTCCAGTGTCTGTCTGCTCTGCTCTCTGCCGTGCAATTGATCCAGTTCGGCGTCGATCCCCGCTTTGTACACCAGTATTTCTTCCACGGTAGGAGCATATTTCTTTTTCAACCTGCCGAGCTGATCGAGTCGGTCGTCAATCCGCTGCAGCGCGGCGGGGTCGGATTCGATGCGGGACGAGTAATCCCGCAGGGTGATAGCGGCATCCTCCAGCTGTAGATAGGCGCCTTCAAGTGAGCCGGCCGTCTCCAGCAGCGAACCGTCAATAGCTGACAATTCAGCAATCGAGCCGGAGATGCGTTTCAGCTGGCCCAATAGAGTGCCGTCACCGCCGTACAGCCGATCAAAAGCATCACCGCTGACGCTCCCCAGTTTTTCGGCACTAGCCAGAAGCCGGCGCCGCTCTTCAAGCTGTTCCTCTTCTCCCGGTTTCAGTGCTGCTTTTGCAATCTCTTCCGACTGATACGACAGCAGATCGAGACGTCGCTCAGCCTCCCGTTCGGCATGTTCCATACCGGCAAGCAGATCGCGTACTGATGCCAGTCGGCTGAACAGATTTGAAAACCTCTGCCGCAGGTCCCCTGTGCCGGCATATGTATCCAGCAGACGGAGATGATTTTCCGGTTTGAGGAGGGTTTGTGAGTCGTGCTGGCCATAGATATTGATCAGGCGCGGGGCGATATCAACCAGGAGAGCCAGAGTGGCCATGCCGCCGTTGATGAAAATCCTGTTTTTCCCCCCTCGTGACAGGGAGCGCTTGATCAGCAGCTCATCGGCTCCGTCAAATCCGGCTTCAGACAGCTGATGTTTAATTTCCGGCAGGGTAGAAATGTCAAACAGCGCTTCGACGACCGCCTCCTCCTCACCGGAGCGGATCAGGTCGCTGGAAGCGCGACTCCCCATGATCAGCCCGACCGCATCGATGATGATCGACTTGCCGGCTCCGGTTTCGCCGGTCAGCACGGTCAGTCCCGGTTTGAATGTGATCTGCAGGGTGTCGATGATAGCGACATTTTTTATAATCAAGTCAGTTAACATGCGTTATCAGCGTTCTCCCCACTTCAATTTGGTCCGCAAAATTTCGAAATAATCCCGACTGCGTGACATGACCAGTGAGGTCGTATTAAGCGCCTTGCGCACCTCGACCGAGTCACCTTCCCGCAGTTCGAAGCCAACCTGACCGTCCAGCGTCAGGTAAACTTTTTCATCAAAGGAGGAGGTAACAGTAATCGAGATGATTGATTCATCGGTGACGACAATCGGCCGGTTTGTCAGCGTATGCGGGCAGATCGGGGTTATTACGATACAGCTCATCAACGGGTGTATGATCGGGCCGCCGGCGGAGAGGGAATACCCGGTGGAACCGGTCGGGGTCGAGACGATCAGTCCGTCAGCCTTGTAGGTGGTCAGGAAATGGCGGTTGACCTTGGTCTCCAGATCCACGATCCGGGCTAATGCGCCTTTGTTGATAACCATGTCATTCAGGACATGGCTTTTCTCAATTTCCCGACCTTCCCGGTGGAGGGTCACTTCCAGCATCATCCGTTCCGAGACGCGAGGGTTCCCCTCCAGGCACTTTTCCAGCCGCGTGTACAGCTCCTCAACGGTGATCTCCGTCAGAAAGCCGAGGCTTCCCAGGTTGACCCCCAGGATTGGTACATCTTTGCCGATGAAGAGCCGTGCCACCGAGATAAGCGTACCGTCCCCCCCCAGCACCACCACAAGCTCGGCCTGGTCACGAATCTCTTCTTCAGTCAGCGTTTTCGGGTAGCCGAGCTGGCGCGTCAGCTGTCCCTCGGGCATGGGAGTGCAGCCCTTCTCGCCCAGCCAGCTGATCAGGTCGCTGGCGACACCGAGGCAGCGGGGGTCATGGACTTTGGCGAATATGGCAACGTTCTGGATCTGCTGCATGGGTCACCTACTTCAGTTTTCTGATCTTGTCCAGACTCTCTTCCAGCACCAGCTTCTTGCCTTTTACATCCGCCAGTTTCTGGCGCTCCCTGGCGACAATATCGGCCGGAGCGCGGTCCACGAAGGCCGGGCTCTCCAGCTTTCTGGAGAACATCTCGATTTCCTTGTCGATCTTGCCGATCTCCTTCAGCAGCCGCTCCTCTTCGGCGGCCACATCCACCAGCCCCTTGAGCGGTACATAGATTCGGACATCACCGGCCACTTGAATCGAGGCGTCTTCCGGTTTCTCGATTTTGTAGCCGATGGCGAGGTCGGAAACCCTGGCCAGGCTGATAATGGCGCTTTCATTGTGCTTCATCAGACGCCGGCTGGTTTCGCTGTCGCAGGAGAGGACCACGGCGATCTGTTTCGAAGGAGGCACCTCCATTTCACCGCGGATGTTACGGATACCGCCGATGACCGCCATGATCCGTTCCATGTCGGCGGCGTCCTCGGGGAAGCTTCGCTCCGCCAGCGGGGCAGGATAGGGGGCCTGCATGATGGTCGAGGTCGCTTTTGTCCCCGGCAGCGCCTGCCAGATCTCTTCGGTGATAAAGGGCATGAACGGGTGCAGCAGGCGCAGCAGGTGCTCCAGTGTGTACCAGAGTACATATTGAACGGCCTGCTTGCGCTCCGGCGTTCCGTTGTAGATGTCCTGTTTGGACAGCTCCAGATACCAGTCGCAGAATTCGCTCCAGGTGAACTGGTAGAGCGCCATCGCGCTTTCGTTGTAGCGGTAGCCGGTCAGGGTTTCGTCCACGGTCCGTGCGGTTTCATTCAACCGGTGCAGGATCCACTTGTCCCCCTGCGAAAATTCCAGCTTGTCATAGCTGATGCCGTCGGGATCGAAACCCTCAAGGTTCATGAGGGTGAAGCGGGCCGCATTCCAGACCTTGTTGCAGAAGTTGCGATAACCGGCGATGCGCTCTTCGGCCAGTTTGATGTCGCGTCCCTGGGCGGCAAAGGCGGCCAGCGTGAAGCGGAACGCATCGGTGCCGTACTGGTCGATGACCGTCAGCGGGTCGATCACGTTCCCTTTTGATTTGGACATCTTCTGCCCCTGGGAATCGCGCACCAGAGCGTGGATGTAGACTTCCGTGAAAGGGACTTCATCCATGAAGTGCAGCCCCATCATCATCATGCGTGCTACCCAGAAAAAGAGGATGTCAAATCCGGTCACCAGGCAGGCGGTCGGGTAGAAGGTTTTCAACTCGGCGGTCTGATCCGGCCACCCCATGGTGGAGAAGGGCCAGAGGGCCGATGAGAACCAGGTGTCCAGCACGTCGGTTTCCTGGCGAAGTTCGTCGCTGCCGCACTTGCTGCATTTTTCCGGTGTCTCCATCGTCACGGTGATACCGTCGCAGTGGTCGCAGAACCAGGCCGGGATGCGGTGACCCCACCAGATCTGGCGCGAGATGCACCAGTCACGGATATTCTCCATCCAGTCGTAGTAGGTGTTTTCCCACTGTTTGGGGAGGATGCGGGTCTTGCCGCTTTTTACTGCGTCCAGAGACCGCTCGGCCAACGGCGCGACCTTCACATACCACTGCAGCGAGAGATACGGCTCGACCACGGTCTTGCAGCGATAACAGCCACCGACCGACATGGCGTGGTCATCGATCTTGTCCAGATAGCCCGTGGCTTCCAAGTCTGCCACGATACGTTTTCTGGCCTCGAAGCGATCAAGTCCTTCGTATTGGTGGCCCGCGGCATTGATGACGCCGGACTCGTCCAGGACGTTGATCTTGTCCAGCCCGTGGCGCTGTCCGACCTCAAAGTCGTTAAAATCGTGAGCCGGGGTGATCTTGACCACGCCGGTGCCGAACTCGCGCTCCACGTAATCATCGGCCACAACGGGGATCTCCCGGTTTAGAAGCGGCAGAAGCACCTTTCTGCCGACCAGGTCGCTGTAGCGCTCATCTTCCGGATGCACCGCCACGGCGGTATCCCCCAGCATGGTCTCCGGGCGGGTTGTCGCCACGGTTACAAAACGCCCCGGCTGGCCGACTACCGGATAGCGGATGTGCCAGAGGTGCCCTTTGTGATCTTCATGCTCGACCTCGATATCGGAAAGGGCGGTGTGGCAGCGCGGGCACCAGTTGATCAGACGGTTGTCGCGGTAGATCAGGCCATCCTCGTACAATTTGACGAAGACGGTACGCACCGCTTTCGAGAGCCCTTCATCCATCGTGAAGCGTTCGCGCTCCCAGTCGCACGATGCCCCAAGACGTTTCAGCTGTCCGATGATCTGGCCGCCGGACTCCGCCTTCCACTTCCAGACCCGCTCGATAAAGGCTTCGCGCCCCAGATCATGGCGGTCCTTACCCTCGGCGGTCAGTTGCCGCTCGACGACGTTCTGTGTGGCGATTCCGGCATGGTCGGTGCCCGGCATCCAGAGCACATTATACCCCTGCATCCGTTTCCAGCGGCAGAGGATGTCCTGCAGGGTGTTGTTGAGAGCATGCCCCATGTGCAGGGCGCCGGTTACGTTGGGTGGCGGAATTACTATCGAATACGGTTTTTTATCCGAGGTGGCCGCGGCATGGAAATACCCCTTCGTTTCCCACTCGTTGTACCATCTCTTTTCAACATCATGGGGTTCGTACCCCTTGGCAAGTTCTTTGGTCATGCAATAATCCTTTTAAAAGTATTCTGAGCGTAACCATATACTACTGTTGACTGATTCAGGTCAAGCGCGCTCTTGGGACCACATCCACCACCTGATTTTATGTGAGGAGGCGAATTGGACGGTATTCTGAAAATGCTGTGCAGAAACAAAAACGTATAACGATAATTATAATTGACAAAAAATAGGTATTATGTAAATAAATAGTATCATTATGGCAAAGAGAGTTACTATATATCCTGCTTCGGCGAAAGAGATGGAAGCCTTGGGGCAGCGTCTCAAGGATGCGCGGCTTCGTCGTCGTTTTTCCATGGAGACAGTCTGTGCCAGGGCTGACATTTCGCGTCCGACGCTTTACAAGGTTGAGAATGGTGATCCCTCGGTTGCTTTCGGGATATACATTCAGGTACTGCGCGTATTGGGACTGGTTGAGGATGTGTCATTTATAGCCAAGGAAGATGCTTTGGGACGGAGTCTGCAGGACGAATCGCTCTCTCAGCGGAAGAGGGCTCCGCGTAAAAAAACGCCAACGGTAGATAATGATGGCTAAAACAAAGGGTGAACAGATATGGGTCTGGCTTGACGATCCTGCCTTTGGTCCCCTTCAGCATATAGGAACGCTGTCACGAGGGGATCGTGGAAGCGTCCGCTTTGCCTACGAGCCAACCTGGCTCAAGCACGCCCACGCCTTCCCCCTGGGTCCGGAGCTTGATCTGTCTTCCGGTGAATTTTTCCCAGGGGATTCAAATTTCGGAGTGTTCATGGATTCGTGTCCCGATCGCTGGGGCCAAACTCTGATGAAACGCAGAGAGGTGGTAGAGGCCGGAGAAGAAGGCCGAACTCCAAGAACTCTTGGACCGTGGGAGTTTCTGTTGGGTGTTCAGGACTGTACACGCATGGGCGCTTTGCGCTTTAGCCGACCAGGTGCGGGAGTCTTCCTGGCCAATGAGGCATTATCATCTCCACCAGTGGCCAGAATTGCCGAACTACAGGCGGTAGCCTTTGAGCTGACCAGGAAAAAACAGGACGATCTTGGCAAGATCAAGGAGTGGTTGAAAGTTCTGGTTGCTCCGGGTTCGTCACTGGGCGGTGCTCGTCCCAAGGCCAATCTGGTTGATGAAGGCGGCAGTCTCTGGATTGCCAAATTTCCATCCGCTGACGATGACTATGATGTTGCCGTCTGGGAAAAGCTGCTGCAGTACCTGGCGCAGCGGTGCGGTATTGCTGTGCCTGAATCCCGCCTTTTGCAGATTGGCAACGGGTATCATACCTTTCTGGTGAAGAGGTTTGACCGCAACGGCAGCAATCGGCGTTTTTTTGCCTCGGCCATGACGATGCTCGGACATGAGGACTCTGAAGACGCCAGTTATCTGGAGTTGGCGGAATTTATCGCCACGTATGGAGAAGCCGATTTTATCGCGAGAGATCTCGAAGAGCTTTTCACGAGGGTTGCGTTCAACGTTGCCACCGCCAACCGGGATGACCATTTACGGAATCATGGTTTTATAAGGTCTCCCGCAGGCTGGCGGCTGGCCCCCGCCTTCGACATGAATCCCTCGTTTAAGAAAGACGAACACGTTCTCTCTCTGGATCTCTATAGCCGCCAACCCGATTTGGAGATAGTGCTTTCAACAGCAGAGTATTATCGACTAGAGAATGGTCGTGCCAGGAAGATCGTCGCTGATGTGTGCACTGTTGTGGGAGAACGGAAAGCTTGCGCCAGAAAATTTGGTTTGAACGCGCAGGAATGTTCTGAGGCAGAACATTTGTTTCTTGGCCGCACAAAATAGGGCTGTTAAATCAACGTCTCGTGTCGGGCCTTGTTGCTTGTGCTCTGGTGGGAAACGTTGAAATGATTTGTTGTAAAGACCGAAATAATGACCTAAAATGGGCTCTAAATAAATCAAGGAACACGCCATGCAAACTATGCTTGCCACAGCAACTGTCAGTATAAGCGATCTCAAAAAAAATCCTTCCGATGTCATCAAGCGTTCACACGGTGCGCCGGTCGCCATCCTCAACCATAACCGTCCCACCGCCTATCTTGTTCCTGCCGCTGCCTTTGAAAGCATGATGGAACAGCTTGATGACCAGTATCTCATTCAGCTTGTAAAAGATCGCCAGCAGGAGCGTAGCGTCAAGGTGTCGCTTGATGAGCTATGAACTTGAGTTCAAGGAATCTGCTCTCAAGGAGTGGCGCAAGCTGGATAACAGCATCAAAGAGCTGTTCAAAAAACGGCTGGCTGAAAGCCTAGCGGCACCCCGCGTTGAATCTGCCAGACTGACGGGCTTGCCCGATTGCTATAAGATAAAACTGCAGGGCGCCGGGTATCGTCTGGTCTACCAGGTCTGTGACAATCTCGTGCTGGTTGTGGTCATTGCCGTGGGCAAGCGGGAAAACAATCTGGTGTATCGCAACGCCAAAGAGCGGGTCTGATTCCCGTGTTGCCATTGGCAGCATAAGCCTTACTCTCCTACTGAAATTATTTCAGCTAAAGACCTTCCGGATTTCCGGCGGGTTTTTTTTTGTGATAAAAAATGATCTGTCTGGAATGGGGTGACGTATAAACATTAGAACGATATGTGAATACAGAGAGGCGTGATAGGGTGGGTCTTTAAAGTTTCCCCCTTGATAAAGGGGGATGGAGGGGGATTTGGTTTGAATGTAACATTCTGGAATTAGTGGGGGAATTAAAATGTATTACCGGTATTGGGGTAAGGCGGAGAGGGACGGGTCGGGGTGGCATCTGTCACTTTTTACTTAATGGGGGAGGTAGTATGGTATGGCTCTATAATGTTGGAAAGTGGAATTCTGGGATAGATTCAAAGAGCTGTCGCGGAAGATCAGGCCATCTTCGTACAGCTTTACAAAAACGGTACGCACCGCTTTCGAGAGCCCTTCATCCATCGTGAAGCGTTCGCGCTCCCAGTCACAGGAAGCGCCCAGGCGTTTCAGCTGGCCGATGATCTGGCCGCCGGATTCCGCTTTCCACTTCCAGACCCGTTCGATAAAGGCTTCGCGCCCCAGATCATGGCGGTCCTTCCCCTCGGCGGTCAGTTGCCGCTCGACCACGTTCTGGGTGGCGATGCCGGCATGGTCGGTGCCCGGCATCCAGAGTACATTATACCCCTGCATCCGTTTCCAGCGGCAGAGGATGTCCTGAAGGGTGTTGTTGAGGGCATGCCCCATGTGCAGGGCGCCGGTTAAGTTTGGAGGGATTACTATCGAGTACGTCTTTTTATCCGATACTACTGTTGAATGATTCAGGTCAAGCGCGCTCTTGGAAGAACAATCCCCTTTGTTCCGTCACCCGTGCCTGGTGTAGGAACGTGGCAAACACATCGACAAATTTTTCGTTATTGCGAAGATCGTCCTCGTTCATCATGTACAGAATCCAGTGGGTCAACTCGTGATAGAAGCTTTGCTCAGTCGATTGTTTATTCAGGACAACCGAATCGAGGAAGATACTCTGTGAAGGATATCGGGCCTCACCGACAATTTTCCTGTTCTTGTAGAGGTTCTCGTCGTAGCTGACGTCGATCTGCAGTCCTCCGAGCCAAAAAGAATCGGGGATGATGGCAGACTCAAACGGTACGCTGGTATTCTTCCTTGCCTGACCTTCAGGTGCTTCAATTGTTCTTTTGTTGTCGCTCACGGGTTCATATCTCCTTGTTAATGGTGAAAATTGAGTGGGTCTGGCTTCAGTGGCGCAGGCTTTTCAGGTTATGGTTTCGGTAGGTGGTGATGATGGAGCCATCCCGGAGTGAACAGAGCACATGGATCCCCTCGCATGGTTCCAGGAAGCGGCCATTTGCCTTCACTTCCTTGCGTCCAATTGTATAGATGACGGCCTTGCGGGTGTGAGATTCGCGACCGAAGCGCATGACCTGGTCTATCTGGCTTTCGTTTATGGAGCGGGCAGACATTCTTTCGAGAGCGTGGTTAGTGATGCTGTTCGTAAATTCGTTTTGGTTTGCCATGGTCTTTAACCTCCGGTTTGATTTCCCTTCTGGTAATAGACACGGCAGTGGATGTTTGATTTTCAAAATAATGTGAACGTGCTATTAGATTGGCGGGTTTTAAAATGTTTTCGCGGGGTAGAGTCGATGGAAAAATGTAGCCCTCGCAACCTGTGTAATCAATTACGAGACATATTGCATTGCTGTGGAGGTTAACATAAGATGAACGTTGCATTTCAATTTTGGCTTGAAAGTAAAGAATGCTACGAAACATTGCTCCAATGTTCGGATCAGGTCATATCGAGAGCTCGGAAAAAAGCGATAAGCCTTGAATCAATATTTCAGGATGCGTTGACTGACGGACTGAATGGCTTATCCCAAGTTGTGGCTCACGAAATGTGGCAGTTTCTGAAAGAGAAAAGTCACCGTGTAGCGGAACGAGCCTCTGACAAGCTGGTTCACGGGGATACTTCTGGTTTCATGGAGGTATTGATCGGAGTCTTTCTTGATAACTGTAAAGACAAGCGCCGCACCTTTGCCGTCGATCCTGTGTATGCCTACTATCGCAGTATTCGCGAAACCCTCTCCAAATCCGCTGAAGTAAATACGCCACCTGCTACACGACGTGGAACTTTCTATGCCTTTTCTTTTGAGGAATCATTGCAACAGTTACCGGTATCATACTGGGATCAGTCGTACATTGACTGGCCCCAGCCGCCCCAGGCAGAACATGAAATATATGATAGCCCCGCCATATTAGAGCTTGCCCGGTTTTTCTGGATAGAGACGCTTGACCGTTTCACCGCAGCCTACCTGCTCCCCATAAAAGAGCTGTCCCGATTTCTGAACAGCAAGTACCAGATCGGCTGCACGATAGATAATGAGAGCAACAGTCCACTATCAAATCCGGATGACGAGGACAACTCGCGGACTATCGATGACATCACTGTACCCGCTGGTCATGCCGACGCCGTCCTTGGTCAATACTCCCGCCAGAATCCACGCCTTGAAATGGAGATAATTGAAACTGAACTGGAAGAACTGGCAAAGGATTGTCTGGCGACGCTGACCGAATCAGAACGAGTTGTGCTGTACAGAACGGAGGCTGGTGTAAAGATGATTGATATTGCCCATGAACTGCATATGAAAAGCGCCAGCAATGTCAGCCCTTATAAAGACAAGGCACTTGAAAAGGTGAAGCGGACCTGGAGTCTCTGGGGGACTGAATCGTTAGGGAAGTTTACCGATGTTGACAAAGAGGAATTCTGGATTTTTTACGACAAGGTGATTGAATTTTGTAAATCACCCGTTCAATGCCGTAAAGGATAAGAGGAGCATGATGATGGAGCCGAACATATCACCAAATGACATACAGCATGCCTGGCAGACAGCTTTTCAGCTTCGGACCTGTCCGGATGATGCCGTCCTGAGAGCAGCCACACCTGATGAAAACCTGAGTCGGCATCTTGCGTCCTGCGCAATATGCCGTGAAAAAAGAGCCATGCCTACTGAACAGGTAAATGCCTGGAAGGGTCTTTTCAGCAAGTTTGCCCCGCTGGTCCATCAAGCTGTCAACACACCTCAACCAGGCCAGGTTTGGGTTCTCAAGAAAAGTCTCTCCCGCTGGGGTGATGATGGTTATTACTATTCGCCACCCAACGTGTTGCTTCTTGAGAAGTTGGACGGCAAACATGCTTTTCGTGCTGCGCAACTCTATTCCGATAAGCGTTTGATGGGTGGAGGAGATGTCTGGTTGGGTGACCGGTTCGGATTTGCCCAAGCGTGGAACACCAATACGCTTCAGCAGGAGGCTCTTGAATGCTGGCTGGGCAATGCAACCGAAAGCCACGTTGCGGAGGTTATCCAGGCGGGAGCTATTAAATATGCTCCTTTAGAAGAATATTCCATTCTTTCGTTTTTCAGGAAGATGGAGGTTGCGGTGGGGTCGTATGCGGCGCTGCCATTGGTGGCAGGAGTGGTGGAGAACGCGGAAGAGAACGTGTTTGACTTGATACCGGGGCTGAGGTTGGCTGTAGGCGGAGCAAAGGACTTTGTGCTGGATATTGCTGCCGGAACGCTGGATCTGCTGCGTGGCACGTTCAAACCGGCGATGGTTTTGCGCGGAGGTACACCAAAATCTGTAGCTCCAAAGCTAACGGATGAACAGAAAAAATTGGTTCAGGAACATTGTCTGATTGTTCCGGTTGATATGAAGCTTGCTGGTGATACCTTAATGGTAACGCTGAAATGGTTGCGGGATAGGCCGGTTGAATTGCCAACAGTTAAAGTGATCCTGAATGAAGTGGGTGTTTCTGATGCAGGTTTTAACAGTGCCGCCGCCGATAAAATTGTCATAAAGCATCCGCTATTATCCAGCGTCATGACTTCACAGATAGCTTCTTTGAAATTGAGTTTCGTTGAGGATGCAGTCAATTTACAAATTTCAGTTGTGATTCCCTGAATTGGAAGCTTGGGAGTTAATAAGTGAGTAGCTAACATGACAAAATCAGATTTTAGGGTTGGTTGGGGCTGATGGTGAAGTGATGGGTGGGTTGAAAAGTGGACCTTGACCCTGCATGGAGCACAAATTCAAGAAATGAGTGGGAAAGTTTGGAAAATATTTTGTTTGTGCTAGTAAGAGATTGCCATTTTTGTCAATTTAGCTTTAGAAGGAGGATATATGAGTTATTTCAATTGTTTTGACTGTAGAAAGGTCGTACCGATTAGGGGCTCACAGACAGATAAGTGCCCTTTATGTCAAGGCTGTAATGGGAATGTAATTGAATCAGAGCAACTTAAAGAAGGTATGGATGCGGGTGCATTTTATAATATTGACCCATCTACTGGAAAAAGAATGAAGAACCGAAAATAGTTGCTGATCGAGGTAACAAAATGGCCACTAAGTACATATCCCTAACATACCGAGACCTTTGGACAACGGTTGAGACACATAGACGCATGGAGTCCAAAACTACTGACAAAGACGAGCGTTTCGCTCTCCGCTTTAGCACCATGTTGTTACTATTCTTTATGTTTGAAGCCTATCTGAACCATCTTGGAGAAAAGATTGCGCCAGATATATGGGCTGATGAGCGAAACAACTTTAATGGTAGAAATAAAATCACTGGAAAGAGATATCTTGGACCCATCGGTAAGTGTGAGTACCTTCAATTAAGGGGCAGTCTTCCTGAAGATTTAGTCATGGCTGATATTGCTGTTATCAAGGAACTAAAACAATTTCGCGACTTACTGGCGCATGGCAGAACCGAAGAGGAAACAACTTCATACACCTGCCAACAAGGTGATCCGCTTGAAATACATACTCCCAAGGTTTGGGAATTGGTCAATAGCGACCTGTTGGAACGTTCATTATCAGCGGTGAAAGCTCAAATCATTGTGATGCATGATGCTGCTTTGACAGCATCTCCCAGTTCTGGATTGGAGCCGTCTCCTTTTGTCAGCTCATTTATACAGATTACGACGGTGACAAGCCCATGAGGTCTTGGATTTCAAAATGCGTCATAGCAGTTCACGATGGAGCGAACGAAACAGATAACTATGCCTGGCTGGATGTTGAAGGGGTATTATGGATTAACTTCATAAATACTCATTTAACATTGACACAGGTGGCAACTGACAAGTAGCTGCGAAACTTACTCGTTCAAAGAGAGAATTATGAATCGTAAACAACGACGTACAACCGATAAATTAAGTCGAAGCGGTCAAGATGCAGCGATAGTAAGTCTAAAGCCTTATTATGAGTTGGCACTGCATGCTCAAGATTTAGGTGATTATGTAAAGGCAGAGCAATTATGGTTAGATTTATTACCACGCTATGAGAAAGCAGTTGGGGCAAACGATCCTGATGCCATCGGCAGCCTAGGCAATCTGGGTGTGGTATACCAGAAAACAGGCCGGAATGCTGATGCAGAGAACTGTTTTCTCCGTACTCTGGTGCTCAGGAATCAGGCACTTGAAGCGGATCATCCTGATACTGCCACCAGCCTGAATAATTTGGCTGTGTTATACAAAGAAATGGGACGCTACTCTGAAGCCGAGAACTTTAATAAG